>JBFXII010000322.1:0-4114 GCA_050176095.1 Desulfomonilaceae bacterium | reverse complement strand
GATGCGGCTGTCGCCTTATACTACGGGAGAAAGCTCCGGGCTTCGCCCTGCGCTTGTCCCCCATAGTTCGTAAAAAGAGGACAATTCATTTGCTACAAAAGAGGACATTTTAATTTGTTGCCAACAGTTTTAAAATTAATAAGACAAAAAATTCCATTCCCGAGGATTTGTGCAAAAGTTGTAAGAGTTGGCTGCTGATATTGACTTAATTCATTACAATCGACCGAAAGTTTTGGGGCGTAGGCATTTAGAGTATCAGAACAAACTACTTTATGTTATTCAAGTTCCGTTCGTTTATTAATGGATTATAATCAATGTCACAGCCTTTATAGGCTTATTCAAGAACTCAATTCGCCACGTAGATATCAAGAAAATTTTTGAAAATTGTCATTCCATCAGCTGTTGCGATGGATTCAGGATGAAACTGTACTCCCTCGATCGCCATCTCTAAGCTTCGAAGCCCCATGACCTCTCCATCAGCTGTACGGGCCGTTATGACAATGGGACTCGTAACAGTCTTTTCAGAAACTACCAATGAATGATACCTAGTAGCCCTAAATGGGTTGAGCAATCCGTTGAAAATTCCAGAGCCATCATGACTTATCTCGGAGACCTTTCCGTGAACCGGTTGTCTTGCATGGGTGATGCTAGCTCCGAAAACATGTCCGATTGCCTGGTGTCCCAGACAAATTCCCAGGATCGGTATTTTGCCAGCGAATTGCTCAATTGTAGAACACGAGATTCCAGCATCCTCAGGACGTCCAGGTCCAGGAGACACAATAATTGCCTCAGGATTCATTCTCATGATATCATTCAGGGTTATCTCGTCATTTCGATGAACGCTTATTCTCTGATTAAGGATTCCGAACGCTTGGACGATATTGAACGTGAACGAGTCATAATTGTCGATTATTAAAATCATATTATTCTCCTGCGGCAGCCTTGAGAGCTGCTACACCATGGGCGGCCTTTTTTAGGATTTCCTCATATTCCATTTCAGGAATGGAATCTGCCACTATGCCCGCGCCAGCCTGAAGGATGAACTCATCTCCCGAAAACTCAATCATCCTAATTGCGATGCAGGTATCCATTTTTTGACCTATTCCCCAGTAACCGACTGCTCCACCATATGGACCCCGTGGAACCGGTTCCAATTCCGATATTATTTCCATAGCTCTAACTTTTGGAGCGCCAGAGACTGTACCAGCAGGGAAGGCAGCTTTAAACAAATCCCACGAATCTAAGTCTTCGTCAGGGATCCCTACAACCTCAGAAACGATATGCATTACATGACTAAAACGTTCAACTTTCATATATGGGTCGACCTTTACCGTGCCATACTTGCAAACCTTTCCAGCATCATTCCTGGCCAAATCAACCAGCATCACATGTTCGGCTTTTTCCTTGTCGGACTCAATCAGTTCCTTCTCGAGGTACTTGTCCACCGCAGGATCATCTGAACGTCCTCTTGTGCCGGCTATTGGGCGGATGTATAAGGCTCCTCTGTCAATCTTAACAAGTGTCTCTGGTGAGGCTCCCACGAGTTTTCTATCGTTGTTGGAACAGTAAAACATGTATGGTGACGGATTCTTAACTCTCATCCACCGATAGACATCCAAGGGGTCGAGATTCCCACTGCCTTTAAATTGACCAGACAGAACCACCTGAAATATGTCTCCGTCCAGTATATGTCTCTTAGCTATTTGGACCGAATCCATGAAACTTTCTTTTGACGGGTAATCATAGGAGAAGGTTTTACGTAACCATCCGTTGTAGACGTTAGATCTCAGCTTCTTTTCAATGTCTCCGATCATGCCCAGGCATTCGGTTGTAGACTTGGCGATAGTGACCAAAGTCATGATTCGCCGATGATGATCGAATATGACAAATTGAGATAGCAAACATAGTTCAGCCAAGGGGGCTTCTCCAAGGAATGTTTCCGGTAGTTTTTCAAATAGTCGAACCCCGTCGTATCCCACATAACCTACTAGCGAACCCACAAATGGAAGATCAGGAAGCCCTGCGCAGGACATCTTGGAAAGGAAGTCTCTAGATGCCGTAAAGAACTCCTTTGAATCATGAGAGATGATTCCGGAATCTTCATGAATTTGGACTTTGTCGTGGAAGAGCTTAATCTGACCCAATGGGCTCCAGGCAATGATCGAATATCGTCCAATGGACTCAACAGTCTCGCTGCTCTCAAAAAGATAAGCAATTCTTTCAGTTTTGCACAATTTTAGAAACGCTGAGACGGGCGTTTCCATATCAGCAAGCAATTCCCTGGACATGGCAATAAATTGATTCACTGTGCGTTCCTCTCAGCAAGAAAATAAAAAACCCGCCACATTTGTGGCGGGTTAGCGAGTCTAAATATTTGGGACTATTCTAATAAATACAAGGACTTGCTAAGCAACGCCACCATCGCCCGACACGCCAGTTACGCCAGCGGCTTGCTTCTATCTGATTCTGAAATGCTTTTTTATTGAGATTTGCCATGAAATTGACCCAAATAGACCATCTGCGAATTGTGACTAGTCTAAATTGGAGAGCTCGATTTTGTCAATAATATTTGTTCATTTTGTAAATGGTCTCACATTCTAAACTCTAGTAATAGAGCAATTCATGGTGTATGTTTTTTGATAAGGGCGTTTCTGCGGTCGAAAGTAGACCAACAATCAGTATCTTCTTGAAATTTCTCGGATTAAGAAACTGTTGCGATTTAGGAGGGATGTGTCATCAGGGGTTTTCCTATAATTAACGCAGTTCTTTTTATTATTACCATGATTACCACCACCGCTGTGGGTGGACTGTATGCGAATCAGGCTTTTGAGTCATGGTCATCATTCTTCCTGAACGGCTTGGTATTTTCAATCCCTTTAATGACAATACTTTCGGTTCATGAAATGGGGCACTATATGGCTGGTAGAAGGCGCGGCATGAACGTTACTTTGCCTTACTTTATTCCTTCAATTCCTCCGTTAGGAACATTTGGGGCCTTTATCAAAGTCAGATCTTTCATACCGAACAGAAAGGCTCTTATGGAATTAGGAGCCTGGGGACCATTGAGTGGAGCCATGGTGGCCATTCCGCTTCTTTTCGTGGGGCTGTTCATGTCTGAGTCATATCCCAAAAATCAGATATCGGATCCAATAGGTTTATCTTTCGGAACGTCTCTGATTTTGGAGATAGGATGCCTAATAAGATTTGGAGATTTTTCTTTCAATAATATGATTCTACTGCACCCAACAGCAATGGCAGCGTGGTTTGGTCTTTTTGTGACTGCCATGAACCTTCTACCGATAGGACAGCTTGATGGTGGTCATGTAATTTATGCGCTCTTTGGAAATAAGGCTTCTCGTGTTATCAGCATCTCGGTTTTTGTTGCACTGTTACCATTAGGGTTTTTGGTTTGGACAGGCTGGCTTGTTTTTGGCGCGTTAACTCTCTTGTTAGGGCTGAAACATCCTCCGCCTTTGGATGAGTACACTCCGTTAGATAAATCTGCGAGATTGACGGGCTATATATCAATAATCTTGTTTATTCTAACTTTTGTCCCTGCTCCTATTTCAGTTGCTGGTTGATTGATCCAACCCGGTCATTTATTTGGGTTGTTGACATATCAGGATAATTTGATCTATTTTCTTACTTCGTCATGGGACGCGGCGCCGGGGTAGCTCAGTGGTAGAGCAGTTGATTCGTAATCATCAGGTCGTGGGTTCAACTCCCATCTCCGGCTCCAAAAAATTAAGTAGGTTAGGTAATCCAAATCACGACCAATTTTTGTTGTTTTGTATGCTTTCTGATCTGAAAAAAGTTTTATAGCCTTTTAGAAAGTGTCTATCAACTGTTAATAATTGAAGCAAACGATGAAGCTCAATTAATCTTGAAAGACCCCCCCAGAAGATCGAAAAGGTTTCTGTTTTTTTGCCTCTGAGACATGTCATTGATTCAGATTTCAAACCCTTTCCTGGTGGCTTCGGCCTACTTTTATAGCGGTTCTCGAAAATGATCGCGAAAAAAAACGCGACTTTTTGATCGATTTGTGATTTTGTATATGCATGTCTCGTCCAAGAAACATGCCCAATCAAGAGAACTGTACTCTAGAGGAGTTGCA
>JBFXII010000321.1:0-4129 GCA_050176095.1 Desulfomonilaceae bacterium | reverse complement strand
CAACTGCAACGGGGCCTACTCCAGGTATGAAGAAAAAAGCTGCTCCGAACAAAAACCCCCATAAACCACCCCAAAAAGCGCCAAGTTTACCCCAGGATTTCATGCACTCACCAACGTTGTAATAGCCTACAACGTGCTCCTCAGTATGGTAATCCTTCCCGACTATTGACAGCTTCTTCATGTCAAACCCAGATTTCTGAAGCTCTTTTATCGCATTCTCAGCCTGTTCATGGGTTTCATAAACTCCAACAACGGAATTCTTGTCAGACATCCTCTCCCTCCACTTCATACTGATTCAAAACCTGACAGTGAACTAAATTTCAAGATGCTTCCATTTCTTTTTTAGAGGTACTCTATAAATCACAAAAAATGATGTTTATCAATCCTAACTAGTGAGACATCTTCATAGTTCATCAATCTTGATGGCGTCTTCCGGGCATTCTGCAACACAGGCTTGACATCCATTACAATTGGTCGGATCCGAGATCTCAATTTCTTCCGAATCAGCATCAAACACATGTTTGGGACAAATATGAGCGCAGGCCTTGCAGTTGGTACACTTTCTTCTATCAATTACCGGAAAATACATCGTTTTGTCCCTTTTCAATTGCTCTTCTTGATAGAATCAGTCCAGACTTTCCATAACACCTGTTTAGGTATTCCATGATCAACAATGTCCCAAGGAAAAATTTCGTCTCGCGACCTTTGGCTAAACATTGTTAAATCAACGTCTATACTCTCTCTTCGCAAGGCAGAAACACTCCATTTTTTAGATGGCCCGGCTTTCAGTATCCATTCACCTAGGCGACGATCGCATCTGGAAAGAAGAGCTTGTAAAAAGAATTCTTTCCCATATTCTATTCGCAAAGATAAGTTACTAACATTTTTTAGACCTTTCCTCAAGATGTCAATCCTGGTTTCCAAACTCTTTTTGTCCAGAACAGTTGACCATTGGAAAGGGGTCCATGGTTTGGGTATGAACGGATTTACCTGAACTGACAGACACCCTATTCTTTTCTTTTTCCTTGAGCAATCAACAAAAACCTTTCTACAATCCAAAACGAATTTGATGATATCGCGAACATCCTCATCCGTTTCAGTCGGTAGGCCAATCATGAAATAAAGTCTTACGTTTGGAACACCTGCTTCAACAAGCTTCGCTATTATCTTAAAAAACGTTTCGGAGGGGATTTGTTTGCCTATGACGGCCTTCAAACGCTTAGAAGCCACTTCCGGGGCTATAGTAGCCGTCTTCTGGCCTGTTTTGGCCAAGGCATCGATCATGAATTGGCTTAACCCTTCGGGCCTTATTGACGAAAGCGAGAATGTGGCATCGTTGAGAAGTATTAAGGAAGTCATTTCCTCCAGTTGAGGATGCCCGGCAAGATCTGAACCCACAAGACCTATTCTTAAACCAGAGTTCTGGGCTTTCTCGAAGACTGGCCTGATTTTTTCCATAGTTTGATAACGAACAGGGGAATGAATCCATCCTGCTGCACAAAACCGACACATTCGGGAACAACCGCGATTTATTTCTACGAGGCAGGTCTGACCAAACTCTGAGTCCGGAGATGTCATTGGCGTTTTTGGAATAACACAGGATTTCTGATCAGACTTGACGGCTTTTACAACTGATGGATACCCATTTTTGACAACAACAGAAATGATTTTTCCTCGATCGTCATAATCAAATTTGTAGGCTTGAGGAAGATAGACTCCAGGACAGTCGAGTAAAACCTCCTTCACCTTTTCCCTGTTGAATTCGGGTTTATATTTATGAACCAGCTCCGCTAGTCTACTAAATAAATTGTTTGGTAAATGAAGATCGCACATCTCCCCGATGTAAAAAAAATCCATGAAACTGGCCAACGGCTCAGGATTCATCGAAACAGAGATTCCACCAGACATTACAAGTGGATCATAAGATGATCTATTACGGGCAAAGGGTTCGATTTTGCCCATTTTGAGCAAGTGCGGCACATTCACGTAATCATTCTCAAATGGAAGGCTGAAGGCAATTACATGAAAATCCCGGAGAGTTTTGGAGGACTCCTCGGATAACACCTTGAAGGTTGAGTTTTTTTTGTGACTTGGGCGCTCCAAGAAGAAACGTTCGGCCAGGAAATTTTCGGATGTGTTCAAGATGTTGTAAACGTGCTGGAACCCAAGGTTAGACATTCCGATTCTGTATGTGTTGGGGTAAACTAGCGCAACACGCAGTTGAGTGTGCCATGTTTTGCGTATTGCGCCACTTTCATTTCGTGTGCCCATTTCGTTTTTTTAGCACATGAGCCACAAAGTTTCAAAATGGTCTTCCAATGTCAAACTAGTTTCACGAGGCCAAAACCATGCGCTTGCCAAACTCGAAAACAAATTCTCCAATATTTTGTCTGATCGAATTTTCTTGATTTTTCCTCTCAAACCCAAGGTGATGGTCAAATGATCAGGATATTTTTTTCAAGAGCCAACCGATGTTTTTGCCAAGATCTTTCATCGTAGCCATTCCCTCTTCGTCTTTTTCAACTTCTCCTATGTTACGCCCAAAGGCCACATTCCAGCATGATGAACCTGAAATAATCATCTCATTGATCAGGAAGAAATGGTTCAAAGTGTCAAAAGCATGAATCGACCCTGCCCTGCGCGCGGCTACCACTGCCGCTCCTACTTTCATACGCAAAAGTGATCCGTTGGCCCGTGAAACCATTCCGGCCCTGTCAATGAGCGCCTTCATTTCGGTTGTGATATCAGTAAAATAAGTAGGAGATCCCAGTATGATGCAGTCAGCTCCTAACATGAGATCCAGGACTTCGTTTAAGTAGTCTGTTTCTATCGCACACTTCTTGTTTTTGTTTTCCATGCACTTAAAACAGGCTATACATCCCCTGATTTTCTTGCCACTCAACTCTATGAGTTCCGTATCTATTCCTTCGTTTTCGAGTTCAGCAAGCACTGCTTGTAATAAAATAGATGTGTTACCATTTTTTCTCGGGCTGCCATTGATTGCAAGAGCTTTCATCGCAAACTCCTAATGTTTTTTAATCTCACCTCTAACTTTTCGAACGCTTTTGGTGATAGTCTTTGGCAAATGCAAGGAAATCCTTGTAAGCCTCGTCCAAATCATAGCCAAGCCTGTCGGAATGCGTAGCCATTCCCTGATGAATCCATCTGTACCAACGATCAATCTTTTCTGGTGGATCAGAAATCAGTTTGTCAAAAAGCTCTGTTCCCGGATAGGGAGTAACCATGTTAACTTCAATATGGTCAGGCTCAATTTCCAGAATTAGTTTCTTGGAAAGCTCGATGTCTTCTGGAGTTTCTTCTGGAAGACCAATCATAAAAAAAGCATGTGTCTTGATACCCGCCTTTTTAAGAAAATTAAAAGCTTTCTTGACGTCTTCGTTGGTTTCACCTTTACGTATCATTTGCAAGATTCTAGGACTTCCACTTTCGACACCCAAGGTAACCCGCTTAAAATTCGCCTCCCTCATCTTGAATACTAAAGTTTCATCAAGCGTATCTGCCCTGACACCACCAGTATATTCGAAACAATTCAATTTCTCTGAAATAATTCTGTCGAGTAATTCTATGGTCCGTTTCTTGACCACTGTGAATGTGTCGTCTAGGACTTTGATCACCCAACGCCCAGGCCTGTCTAGAGTCCCTTCGTCATTGAAAGCGTCATTTCTAAGACCATTTAGTTCAGTTATAATCGAATCCACAGATCTTAATCGAGTTTGCTTTCCCCAAATGTTTCTAGAAGCGCAGTAGGCGCAGTTGAAAGGACAGCCTCTCCCGGTCATTATCACTTCGCCAAAATATTGCGCCCTATCAATAAAGGATCTGTCCGGAATCGGAAGCACATCGATGTCTTTAATGAGAGGGCCCCTGGGATTCAAACTTACGTTTCCGTTTTTATGGCGCCTGGCTAAGGACCCGATCCTTTCAATTGCAATTGGTGAGCTCAGTGAATCAACAAGTTCTAATAGTGTAGTCTCGCCCTCACCAATCACAGCGAAATCAGCGCCCGTGTAGTTGAGGCTTTGTTCTGGTAAAATAGTAGGATGACTTCCCCCAAGGATTACGGGCAAACCCTTGAGTTTGAGCTTGTGCGTAATGAGTTTGACGGTGT
>JBFXII010000320.1:0-4144 GCA_050176095.1 Desulfomonilaceae bacterium | reverse complement strand
CAGGCGTCTTGGAGCGCATTGGTCGACAGTATAGCCTACCAGCTGCAAAAGGATATGGCTTCGAGTGGTGAATCATAGTGAAGAAAGATCGATTCGGCTTACTTTACTTGCTCTTGTAGGACTTCTGTCCGTTTGGATCATGATTGAACTCGTGTCCCAGGGTCTCAGGCTGACTCGCGCCCAAGATCCGATGGCGGGCCTTCTGGAAGGGGAATGCGCCTATCAATTGGTTTTGAGCGGAAAACCTGTCGGAACACGCTGTTTTGTAGATAAGATGAACATGCGGGATGTGCTCAACAGTTTTGGGCATAATATCCCTCCAGGCGAAACTGCTGACAAGCTTTTACCTTGTGACACAGTTATTCATGTTGACAAATCCAATCAAGATATTGCGTTTTCTAGAATTCCAGGGGGTCAGCTCATAGCTCTGGGGAAAAAAGTATCATTGAACTCCTCTTCCAAAGAGGATCTGGAGGCTGTTCCCGGAATTGGACCGAAAATGGCTGAACGAATAGTTGATTATAGATCAAAAATAGGGAGTTTCAGTTCATTGAATGAATTGAAAAATGTTTCGGGTATAGGAAACAAAAAACTTGATAAACTAAAAGAATTTCTAAAAATGTAGAAGTTTGAAAGATTAAACTTTCCTAGTGGCTCTCATGATCGTACATGCAGCATAAGCTGCTCCAAAACCGTTGTCGATATTTACCACTACCACACCGGGAGCGCATGAATTCAGCATTCCGAGTAGAGCAGCGATACCGCCGAATGAAGCGCCGTAGCCAATAGATGTCGGGGTGGCTATGATCGGCTTGTCCACAAGACCACCGACAACACTCGGTAATGCGCCTTCCATGCCGGCAACAACTATTATGACCGAAGCCTCTCTAAGTTTGTCATAATGCCGTAGCAACCTGTGAATTCCAGCTATGCCAACGTCGTAAATCGACTCAACATTGGCTCCAAATGCTTCGGCCGTGACTCTTGCTTCCTCAGCGACAGGCAGATCCGAGGTTCCCGCCGCAACAACAAGGATTACTTCTTCGTCAACGGGTTTATTAATTTTTTTGCGGTAAAGCAATGTACGCGCTAGAGTATTGTGTTCCAGACCCTTGATCTGTTTCATCACTGCCAGCGACTTTTCATGGTCTACTCGGGTAGCCAGCACAGTGTCCTGTTTATCAATCAGGGCTCTGAAGATATCTGTTATCTGTCCAGATGTCTTTCCTTCACCGTATATAACTTCAGGAAAACCCAGTCGGACCGCTCGATGATGATCAACAGCGGCAAAACCCAGATCCTCAACATGAAGATCCTTAAATTTTTCCGAAGCGATCTCTACGGAGAGTTCGCCATCCCTAACTTGTTCAAGAATTCTAAATAAACGATTACGATCCAATTGCCCCTCATCGCGAATAATGATTTCGAAAGTTCAATCTATACAGTTATCTGAGAATTATTGCAAATTGCGGACAAAGGAAAGCCCCGGAAAGGAGGATACAAAACCGGGGCTTCGCATTGGAGAAAAGGTATGTTCTGCGGCGGGCTACGCCTCCCGCCGTGATTCGGTTTTTAAACATATTTTTAATAGGTTGTCAACATTTTTTAAAGTATTTTCTAGATAAAGTCGTATCTAAAATATTTTTGTCATAAAAATAAATACGTTATCTCAATTTATTAATACACCTCTCAGCTACAGGGCGCCGTGGGCTATTGCTTTGATTATGTCACCCTTGCCCAGTATTCCTAGAAGTTCGCCATCCTTTACGACAGGAATCGTGTAGAATTTTTTGGTTGTCATGATTTGAGCCGCTTCGGTTATGTCAGTATCTGGTTCCACACAAACAGCGGGAAAGGAATAGACATCTTCTACAGTGGTTGCTGAGATTTTCTTGAAGTCCTTTTGTAATCTCCAAGGGTTTTCAATGGGTATGATGGAATCCAGAATTACGAAAACTGTGGGGATATGAAGCGGGGTGTTTTGATCAACCAGATCTGACTCACATACAACTCCAATCACCTTGTTGTCAGAGTCAACAACGGGAACTCCGTTAATGTTGTTTTCGTGCAGAATCTTTGCCAGTTCCCTGAGAGTTACGTCCAGACCTACCGTAATGACATTTGTGGTCATGCAATCTTTGACCTTCATGAATATCTCCTTTTTGTAGATCCCTTGAATGGAAATAGTGAAATTGATCTGTAATAAAAGAAAGCCACCGAGGTGGCTTTCAATGAGAAGAATGACTAACCGCTACTTTTTCTCTGCAAAATATCCCTGGCCTTCATGAGGGAATATGGCATGAATCAGAATTTCTTCGTCAGTCAGGCCGGGGAATTTCTGTTCGAGTTCAGGCCACATCGGTGGAATCAGTTCTGCCGGACGAACACTAATTGGGTTTTCGCCTTTCAGTACCCGGTCTTGCAGTTCTTTATTAACAGGAGCTGGTGTTTCCCCGTACATTCCTTTGAGGAGATTTGCTGTATGGTTCGCTATTATTTTATATCTGCCGAGCAGCACATTAAAAGTAGCCTGTGAGACAACGATCTGTGAGGTTGGAGTCACTAATGGAATGTAGCCTAAATCCTCTCTAACGCGTGGAATCTCATCAATAATTTCGTCGATACGGTCAATTGCGTTTTGAATTCTGAGCTGGCTTGCAAGGTTAGACATAACACCACCGGGAATCTGAGTGATTAACATCTTGCAGTCGACACCGCTATAAGGAGCTTCAAAATCGCTATAAAGGCTTCTAACGGATCTGGCTTCTTCGGCTGCTTTGGTGAGTTTTTCAAGATTACAACCCGTATCGTATCCAAGCCTTCCCAACGAGTAAACGAGAGATTCTGTGCACGGGTGACCAGTTCCGCCCGAAAATGGACTCAAAACGGAATCGACCATTTCGCAACCGGCTTCAACAGCTTTAAGGACGGACATCATTCCTAGACCGCAGTTGTCATGAGTGTGGAGGTGGATAGGCACATTTACGGCTTTCTTAAGACTGGAAACTAGCTCAAATGTTGTGTGAGGATCAATCAATCCAGCCATATCCTTGATAGCTATTTGATGGACTCCTTTATCTTCAAGGACTCTGGCTTTGGAGACAAATTTTTCAATAGTATGAACCGGGCTAATCGTGTAACAAACGGCTCCCTCTGCGATCTTTCCAACATCCCGAATCGCCTTTATTACTGTTTCCTGGTTTCTGATATCATCCAGAGCGTCAAAGATTCGAAAAACATCAATTCCGTTCCGAGCTGCGGCTTCAACAAATTTTATGACGACGTCATCCGGGAAATTGGAATAGGCGACTAAATTTTGTCCACGTATAAGCATCATGCTTTTGACGTTAGGCATTACTTCCTTGAGTTTTCGCGCCCTTTCCCAAGGGTCTTCACGAAGGTATCTGACACAAACATCGAACGTGGCGCCACCCCACGTCTCTGCTCCGTAGATTCCCGAATCCGCAAGCTTGGAAGCTACTTTGATTAAATCATCAAGTTTAATTCTTGTGGCTACCTTGCTTTGAGATCCATCACGCAAAGTAATGTCAAAAATTTTGACTTTCCGTGAGCCGCCTTTGTCCATCCTGACCTCCGAGTCATTAGCTATTGTGTCCTGGAATCCAGACACTTAGATCCTTCAATCAGTTTTAAGTGAGAAAACTGTTCGACAATTAGTTTTTTCTCATCCTCAATATTATTTGTAAATCCGTCTAAACGCGCATCACGAAGATAATTTAGAATCTCCCCGAATATCGGACCTGGCTTCAAGCCCATGGCTTTAAGGTGGGATCCATTCATGTGAGGTCTAACATTTCTATAGTGAATGATATGGTCAGAAACAATCCTTCTTGTCTGTTCCCTCGTAGTCTTGGCCATAAGATATAGCAGAGATTCCAAGGACATTTTATCCAATAGTTTAAAGATTTGACTTGGTTTAGTCAACCTTCCTCGATCAATAACTCCCAAAGAGGATTTCAATTTTATCCTTTCGTCAAGCATGTGATTCGTATGCCCCCGGGAAAATGAGAATCTTTCGAGAGATCTCTTGAAGGTTGGTTCATCCAGTGAATCGGTGAGCGCAAGATAATAAACAACCCATGGCTCAATTTTATCTTCAAGAAACAAATACTTCCACCATGAT
>JBFXII010000319.1:0-4152 GCA_050176095.1 Desulfomonilaceae bacterium | reverse complement strand
GCTGTCTATAAATGTGTGTCCGAATATCTTTGGCTTTGTTTTTTTATTATTTATCATTGGTGATCGTCAGTGTCCTATTTTTGGTTTCTATTTACGGTTACCTAGTTAATGATGTTGAAAGAACTAACTACTTCCTGCTGATGTTGACGGGCTCAACTGTATTTGGGATCATTGGTTCTTTTTCCCTTTTCTTGAAAAAATATAATGGCGCGACTATTTATAGTCTGTATTCAGCCTTCGGAATAGCGCTTGGCGCTTGGATAGCTTTTCGGGTGTTAACAGATATCTGGACGGGAAAAGGAATTATGTGGCGAGGCACTAGGTATAAGTGAAGTTTTTCAGTTTAATTAGCTAGGCGCCAAAATTATTACCAAGCGCGTTTAACCTCGAAAAAGTTTAATTGTGACTTAGTTTTCTATCCATTGGATTCTGGTATTGATTTTTTTAGTAAATTGGTATTAAGAAATAAGGTCCTATGGAGTTGCAGAGGCTCAAACCCTTCTGGTTTTCCGGAGAATATCTTGACGTTTTTAGGAACTTGTTGCTAAAGTCAATTTTTATCTTTAGTCCCTTGGCGAAAGGAGACACCTTATGAATCATCCTTCAGTCAGGCATTTGTTTAGAGCATTTTTCTTGATAGTTACAATTGTGACATTTTTCTCATCAGAGTTGATGGCGCAAGATTTTAAAGTATTTAACAGTGATGAATTTTCATTCTCCATGAAGTATCCCGGCTCCTGGTTCAAGAATGACCAGCCCAAGGGAAGTTATTACGTTGTGTTTACCGCTCCAGATTTGAGTGACAATGTTAGACCAAGGATCAATGTTGCAGCTCACAAACCGGTTAAAGATCCTATGAGCGCATATCTCAATGATTTTCGTAAAGGAATAGCTGATCTTCAAAAAGAGAAACAGGAAGTTAAGATTATTGATGAAGGCGAATTCAAGAGTGATTCCCCAGGTTCTTATTTCTTTTTTATAAGAACTTATGAAGTTAATTTAAAAGCCTGGTTGGACATAGTCATTGTCTATTACAAGAATGATCAAACACTCGTTAGGGTTTCGTGCATTGCGCCTTCTTCTCAGATGGAAAAATTCCATCAGACGTTCAATGAGGTTTTATTATCCGTGCGTTTTTTAGCGGCTCCTGGCGCTGCGACTTCTCAACCTCAGCAACCTGGGGCTCCGGCATCTGTTCAAACTCAGACCCCGCAGGCCCAGCCTAAGGCATTGCAAGGTCAAGCTCAACCTGGCGTTCCATCTGGGTTGCGCCAGGACCAGGATACTTCCGGGACTAGCCCAGCATCCCCCCAAGCTAAACCCACAGCACCTCGTGGTCCAGCTCGTGACATAGAAAAACCTGCCACGGGTTTGGTAAATTAACACTGAGATTATTTCGAATCCCATCGTGAGGACGGTTATCGAATGAACCTAAAACCTCTTTTTAAATTGTTCCGTCGTCACGAGGGATATCAAAATTTTGATCGATATTGGCGTCAACCACGCGTCTGCTGGATCGATGATGATCACATTCGATCCAGAGCTTTAAAGCTTGCGGAAATACATGAACCCAAGAATGATCGATTTGAGCTTCAAAATGCCTTATCCGAGCTTTCTCTTGCCTATGATGCCGCTGAATTCAGGCAAACAGCCTGTTTAATGGCATATTTGACCAGTAGACTTTTCAGGGACATATCAAAAGCGCCATCAGATGAGATTAGAAATAAAATACTCGACTTTCAGGGACCGAAATTTTTCTTTGTAAACCATTCTTCCTATTTTGATTACATTCACGCAGCCAATGCGATTCATGGGCTTGAACTTCCGGCTCCGGTGATGCATGTCACCGGCAGTGTAACTGGAGGCTGGGCCGCCAAATGGTTAAAAGGTTTCCGGGCGTTAAAAGTTAAAAAGACACTTTCCCCCGTAGCTCACCGCGCTTATTCATGGTTCAGCGCTGCCCTGGCAGAGAAAAATGAAATACAGGTGCTTTTTGCCAGAACAAGCCGATATACAGTTCGTTCAAGAGATGGCATTCTCAGGGAACCGTATGTTCCTCATGCTGTTTTAGCAGGGGTTAAAGCCACAGGAAAAGCCCTGGTAATCCCTATTTCATTATCGTATTCCATAATACCTGATGATTCATATTTGACTTCACCCTGGTTTTTTCCTGTCTTGTCGATGTTCCCTGGCAACCGTTTACGGCTAGCTCCACTCGTCTTGGGCCTTAGATCGCCTGAAAAGATTTTGAGTAAGGTCGATGAGGTTTTTGGTGATGTTTGTGTTGGTTTCGGAGAGCCATTTGAGCTAAACAATGACAACACTTTGTCCTTGCACAGGATATCCCACAGAGCGATTGAGGAAATAGCGAAGAACAAAATGATCCATCCTTCGCACCTTGTTGCAAAATCGATTCACGGCAACGTCAAGGTTGATTTGAAGACCTTGAGGAATCGTTTCCGCCAAGAATTTGATAACTCGTCAACATTTTTCAAGACGAGATATCGAAGACCTGCTCCTTTTCACCCTCTTATTACGTCGGATATTCCTCAATCTGTAAATTTGGGATTACGGCAACTCTCTAAAAGAGGCGCTATTTCCAGCTCTCTAATTCACAGGACATATTCCCCTAAGGATGAGTCACTGCTCGGTTTTTATTCTTACCAAGCAGACAGGCGCATATATCCGCTTCGAGGAAGAAACACCCTGACGGTTATAAATGCAGGAGCATGGGGTTACACATTGGCGCTGCTAATAGGGATGAACCTCTTGAAGAAAGAGCAGTTAGCTGAGCACTCCCTCATACTGTATGATTCACGTGAGGAAATCATTGAGAAATTGACGGTTGAAGGGAAGCATCCATATCTTTTCAAAGACATCTCCCTTCCACGCTCAGTGCGTCCTGAAGCAGATCTCATAGCTGCGGTAGGGGACACTTCACTAATTCTGATTGTTACCCCTAGTAAGTATTTTTACTCCACAATGTCAAAAGTTGTGGAGCTGGCTCCGGACGGTAGTGATCTGGTAATCGCTACCAAGGGTTTCATACCCGAAACTGGTTTGTTACCGTGCCAAACAGTTAGAGAAGAACTTGAAAGACTTGGCAAGAAGATGCGTGTATCAGCCTTGTCAGGGGCGAATCTGGCACATGAAATTGTACTTGGCGGCGCAGGGGTCACCCAGGTTGCATGCGAGAACTATGAAACATTTGAACGAATGAAGCCCCTCATTGACACGAATCTCTTCAGACTGGTCCATTCCAGGGATGTTATCGGGACTACATTGGCTGCCGCTCTGAAAAATGTTTATGCAATTGGTTATGGCATCCTTGAGGGATCTAAATTAGCTCCGGAAAATTTCTTGGCGACATATGCGACTTTGGTAACTTCCGAGATAAGGGATTATGGAACGCTTTTAGGGGCATCTCCGGAGACTTTCGATGCGGAGAGCCAAGTCTGGATGGCAGATTTATTGGCCACTTGTAGAGGCGGCAGATCAGCAAGTTTTGGAAGAGAACTGGCCCAGATGGATGAGAAACAGGGCAAATCTAGACCGGCTAAGGCCCTGATGGAACAGTATAGAAAGAAAAAAATCGCTGTAGAGGGATTTGAAGCAAGCCGTTATGCACAGAGAATAGCAACTCAGCGGGGATATCATCCCTTAATTCTTGGTGAAATATACTCCATTTTACATGGTGGCAAGAAGATAGATGTAACAGAACTCATGGAAAAATGCCTGGATGCCATGGATAAAAGAATTGATGACTCAGTGTTAGCCCCGTTACGTTCTCGTCCGGTTCGCTTTTAAAAAGATTCAGAGTAATAACTTGTCGTCAAATTGCCAGGGGGGGCCCATCAACAAATCAAAACTCACAATCTATGGCATTGAGTCAAGAACACATCACTTGGGTTCAATTCGTTGCTTTTTTACTTATTTTGCGGTTCTGACAAATGGATGAAACCACAGTAGACAGCAATCACATACTAGTCAAAGATCTTAAACCAGGTTTTGAGGTGCTTCAATTCTTCGTGGTCAGTTCGAAAGAAACTCGCAAGACGAAGAATGGACAGGATTATCTCAACCTCAGTCTCAGTGACATGAGTGGATCGATAATCGGCAAGGTATGGGAAAACGCAATGAAAATTAACCAGA
>JBFXII010000318.1:0-4173 GCA_050176095.1 Desulfomonilaceae bacterium | reverse complement strand
ACCGATTTCCTGAACAGGCAAGAGCCTATTACGGCTGCTTTGGAGCTTGCTTCTTATTCGAAGAGGTTGCAAGGTCATCTCCTGGCTTACTTGGTCCTCCAGGACAAGAAAGACCAGAGCAAAGTCTTTGACCGATACCACGCCCTCTGGGAAATGACTTCTATTCTGGACGACCGCTTAAATGATGAGTTCTCTCGAGGGATACTTAATCAAATTAAGACAGACATAGTGCAGATAATAAGGTCTGCGCAGGCTTTGCTGAAGATAGACTCGAGAGATGAGTTGAAGAAAAGGCCGGTGACACAGGTCAATGAAGAGGCATTGATTCGTGAAATCGACACCCTATGTGAAAGCGTTTCCGGAAAGGCGCTGGCCATTGCCGGGCACAATGTGACCATGGAAATAATGCCAAAACAGGAGGCTCTAGGCCAGGTGAAAAAACTGAGCGGAATGCTTCCAATTTGTTCATCATGCAAGAAGATTCGCGATGATTCCGGCTATTGGAGACAAGTGGAAGAATATGTCAGGGACCACTCGGAAGCTGAATTTACCCATAGTATTTGCCCTGACTGTCTGAGAAGATTATATCCTGAAATTGCTGACGAAATCCTGAGTTCAAAGAACAAGGATTCCTAAAAAGCCATATCCTTATTTTAAATTAACCTGTCTATGTAGACGGTCCTAAATGATTGCCGTTGTTTGTATCAGTCCTTGAGAAACGCTAAAGCGCTTAATAAATCAACCCGTCCCGCCCGGTATTTGTAAAAAGCGACAAGCAGTTTGCTTGAAGATCGTGGGCCGGCATAGATTGAAAGGGCCAATCTTACCCAAACCGAAATCATCAGATTTTGTCCAACACCGGATAAGCTCCTGAGAATCAATCTACTATTCTAATCTCGCAAGATACTCCACTGTCGAAGCGTACTTCTCATGAATCATTTTACGGTCGAATTCCCAAAATTCCGCAAGCATCGCTTCTTGCTCACTTTGATTCAAATATCTCTCCGTGCTCGGGAAAAAAAGCTTATCTTCTTTTTCAATGTGCTTGGGATAAAAATCGACAAGCCAATTCAATCGTTCCTTTATTATCCAAAGGGCGCCGGGGTCGCCCTTGAGATATCGTTTTTTTGCTTCTACCAGCTCATGAACTACTTTTCTTGCCTGAATATGTTCATCGACCAGTTCATCCATAGCCTTCTTTTCCTCAACATTCATTGGTTTAAGCGCAAGGTCGCGGAACATTATGTCTTCTTCTTTGCCATGATGAGTTTTATCAGCATACGTACGAATAAAATCAACAGCTATATCGATTACAACAGGATCTATGAGTTTTTTGCTGTCAATCTTATCGACTTGCGATTTAAGAATATTCAGCATTTTCTCTATCAAACGGTGTTCAATCATTAACGGACCACGAGGCTTCATCTAACAATCTCCCTGATGGTTTGCTATTGGAAATCAACATTCCAAAACACTCATCCATTTCTTGGGCGTTTGGCTCAAACGCCCAAACGCTCTCAAAAAATTTTTTTAACATATCATCAAAATATTAATCCAACGGCCTCAAAGCAACCGGCGCCGTTTGGCGCCTTAACTTTGAGGCCTCCTTCAATAAAGTTAACTTCATATAATGATTCAATAAATATTATCCTGTAGATATGACATTCCCTTCTAAATATATCAGCAAGTTGGTTATCTGGCGAAACATTTGACTCCGACGCTGAGAAGACTTCAAGCGCTCGTTCGCAAAAAAATTGGCTTTCATGAACTCTCCGAATTAAGTTATATATGATTTAAGAATACGCTGGTATCAGATTCATTCTGCGGTTCTGTATCATGTATTTCTGGGCGTCAGATCATTTTCAGGGACACAAACCTATACTCTTTAAGCTCTTTCACAAGTCAACCAAGGTTAACCTTTATGGAAACAATTCTAAAAAGCCTTCCGTTCCTATCAGATCTATTGGATGCGCTCCCGGGAAATATTTTTGTTTTTGATTCAGAGATCTGAGTTGTTTATTCAAATAAGGCGGCTTCTAGTTTCGTTGGAAAAGATTCCAAAGCGACCTTTCAAAAGACTCTGTGGAGATGTCGTTAACTGCGCCAACATAGTCGGAGGCGGACTTAAGTGTGGAACTACAGAATCCTGCAACGATTGTGTCTTTCGAAAATCTATCGCAAAAGCTTTCGATGGAGAAAAAACCAATAGAATAAGCGCCAATTTCCAGATGGTCAGAAATGATGAAATTTGCAAAACGGCGCTAAAGGTTTTCGCATTTCCGCTTGCTTATGAAGCCAAGTCTTTTGCCGTGGTCGTGATCGAGGACACAACTGAGATCAACGAACTACGCTCTTTATTGCCCATTTGCGCCTGGTGCAAGAAAGTTCGTGATGACAAGGCCTATTGGCACAGCGTTGAAAATTACCTTGAAAACCACATGGATATTTCTTTCACGCATGGAATTTGTCCTGAATGTCGTGACAAGTTTACTGATGAATTACGTCAGATGCGAGCAATAAAGCAAAAACAACGCATTGAATAATACCTGTTCCATCGGTCAGGATTTCTCCAGAAAGTTTTCAGTTGTCAGGGGCGGTAGGACGGCTGGACAGTAAAATAACGCGTCTTTTTTTGAAAAAAATAAAAAATTACTGAATTGAACATTCAGGGAAATTGGAGAGCGGATCTAAATATCTGTCAACGATATTTTATTTTTTATTAGAAAAAATTTGACTATCTGTGCCGTCCTACCGTCTTCACATTTCTATAGGATACACTCTAGCTTTTCCGACGCGTTAATTTTCCAACCGGTTCTAAATCAAGCTCACCCATGTAACGTCATTGGGACAACCGCTTTACCATTGAGCCGCATGTAACTGTCAGCTAGTGTTCACATGATTCGGATAGCTCCCGTTCTAGTTGATCCAAGGGAGGCAAGATGTTAAGCATGCTTTTTTTTATTTCTGGTAGATCCTTTTCAACAACGCCCCATACTTCTTCAAGAGATACACCC
Source organism: Desulfomonilaceae bacterium (assembly GCA_050176095.1). GTDB lineage: Bacteria > Desulfobacterota > Desulfomonilia > Desulfomonilales > Desulfomonilaceae > CAITZA01. The sequence goes on along the minus strand of JBFXII010000318.1, from coordinate 1,159 downwards.
TCGTATTGATGAATGAGCACGTCTCGTAGACTTGCCAGCCCTTTCCACGGGATTTCCGGCGTGCTCTCGCGATACTCTGCGGATGCCCGCTTGGCAGCTTCGCCTATTACCTCTAAATTCCGTATCACTGCGTCCTGAACAACCAAATCTTCAAGAAAAACTAATTTTCCACCTTTTGTGAATTTTTGGATACGATCTATCCTTTCAAGAATCTGGAACAAATAGAGCCGAGAATCCTTTTTCACAGTGGTCTAGCCTCCTTGAGTATGCGTTCTCTCAAGAGCCTGTAGAGACCCCTTTCACTGACCACATCGACATCACGTCCCAACAGTTCGCGTAAATCACTGAGCAATGCAGCCAGGTCCAATAGATTCCTCTCCGGATCAAGATTAACCAGAAAATCAATGTCACTCGATTCGGTAGCTTCACCTCTGACGACCGAACCAAACACCCTTACGTTTCTGGCCCCGTGAGAGGCTGCAATACTTAAAATTTCTGACCGTTTTTCCTTTAACTGATCTTCTATCATCATTTTTTAAGTTCCTGGTGCTTCAAAACTTATCTTCAATATGAACAAAGATAAGCTTTTAGTCCAGGCTTATAACATTTTAGCAAAGACGTTTAGCAAATAGCCTTCTTGGAATACATATCGACCATGATCCATACTCCAAAACTTGGATGACCCCAAGGATTCTATCTTATTGATAAAAAAATGGCCTTTGGACTTTCACAAATGTTTGACATCCGGATTGAACACCTAAAGAAGTTATTCAAAATGATATCAATTACTACCTGGAAATGTGGCGAAAAACTTTGAGGCGAACAAACTGCGATAGACCTCAATACACTCACCCTTTATATTTTATTTTTTTATTTGAAAAAATTTGAAGGTTTTTGCCGTCCTGCCGTCTTGTTAGGTATTATCAATATGTTAAAGTGTCCAAGACTGATTTTGTACTGTCCCTGATTTAGATTTTCCTGTTTTATTTGTTGATATGAGAAGATTGGATGAATGGAAGATAGGAAGATTTTCAGATTCGGTCAAGAAAGTCGATTTTGTTTTGAACACCTGAGTACGATAGTGTTTTCATTCGCTGGCCGTTAAGTTTCGTGTCCACGAAACAGACACCGTTCAATATCAAAGACCCCATAATATATT
>JBFXII010000317.1:0-4174 GCA_050176095.1 Desulfomonilaceae bacterium | reverse complement strand
TTCCGATCAAGACGGCGTGGTCTATGAACTGTTTTTCAGTGACACAAACGGGGCATCCTGGGCCGGAAACTAATGTTACGGACGGACTCAAAAGGCTCTTTATACCTGTCTCGTGAATTGCCATAGTGTGCGTGCCGCAAACTTCCATGAATTTCATCGGCGCTGAAGCAGAAGATGAAATGTTCCTGATTTCCTGAACCAATTTTTTGGCGGCTATTGCCTGATTATCTATAGTCAATTGTAGTCCTCGTCTTTGGTGGCCTCGGCTAATTCCCTGAACAAATCCAGTCTGATTTTAGCTTCTTCATCATCCAGGGCCTCTATTGCGAAACCGGCGTGGATGATTAGATAATCTCCTACTTTTACGTCTGGAGTCATGATGAGGCTTACATCAGCCTTGACTCCTCCGGCGTCAACTTTACCAACACCAACACCTGTTATTTCAATCAGTTTCATGGGAACGGCTAAACACATCTCTGAAAACCTCAAGATTATGAAAATACTTATAAAAAGCTATTAAATACTATCAGGAACGCGACTTTTCGAAAGCGGCAGCTACCTGTCCAATGGCTATTCCTCCATCATTGGGAGGAATCGAGGAATGTGTGACTATCTCTAGACCTTTTTTCTCAAGATATTCGATAGATCTTTCTGTCAACAAACTATTTTGAAAGCAGCCACCTGTCAACCCTACCACACGAATGCCGGTTCGCTTTGATGCAATTTCCAAGACTTCCGCAACGATGTGCGCCATGGAGTTGTGGAATTTAGACGACATCACAGATGGCGTAAGCCCTAAAGATGCGTCTTTAGCCATGGCATCGATTAAGGAAGGAGAATAGATTTCCAAAATTTCGTCATCGGTAATTTTTATATCATATTTTTCGGTTTCATCACGTTGTGCAATACCTTCAAACCACATAGAAGCCTGGCTTTCAAAAGTCACCGGTCCTCTAAAACCTGCAAGGACTGCAGCAGCGTCAAAGAGTCTACCGGCGGAAGATGTCATGGGAGAGTTAAGTCCTCTTTTGATAATCTCTATCCAAAGCATTATCTTTTTTGGATTTTCACCTATTAGGTTCATCATATTGTCTGGAATTTTATTGCCGTTTGCCAACCACAGTAACCCGGTCAGTATTCTGGAAGGCTCTTTGATTGCAGCTTGGGATCCGGGTAAAGGAAAAGTGGTAAAATGAGCGATTCTTTGGAAAGATTTTCGATCTGCGATTAAAAATTCTCCCCCCCAAATAGTTCCATCGGTTCCGTAGCCAGTTCCATCAAACACCGCAAACAAGGCAGGCGTTTTCATACGTTTTTCAACGAGCAGGCTGACTGCATGGGCATGGTGATGATAGACAGGGGTGGCGAGTAAGTGGGGTGATCTGGCTAACTGACTGCTAAAATATTCGGGATGGGGATCAAAGGCCAAGTGGTCTGGCTTTACTTCAAGATAATCTTGAAGCACGCAAATGGCTTTGGAGAAATAATCCTGGGCGACTGGAGTCTCAAGATCCCCAACGTGTGGTCCAGGAACTATTTGATTTCCTTTCAAGATAGCTGGGGCATTTTTCAGGTCTCCTCCGGACCCTATAACCGCTGCAAAAAGAGGCTCTTCAAAGTCTTTTTTGCCGCATGTATCATCTTCGGGGTTAAGATTAAAAGCTGCCGGCACGAAACCTCTTGACCTTCTAAACACGACCTGTTTTTCCGCTATTACTCGCACGATAGAGTCATCGGCTCTTAATACGATTTCTCGATTATGGACAAGAAAGGCATCCGCCAAATTCTTTAACCGGTCAAGAGCCTCCTGGTTGTCTCTGCATATCGGTTCTTCAGACTTGTTTCCGGAAGTCATGACCAATGCTCTGGGTAGTTCATCGTTCTTGAAGAAAGGGTGTTTGAACAAAAGATGATGTAGAGGGGAATAAGGCAGCATGACACCGATGGTTCCCATACCCGGCGCCACACTTGGCGCCAACTCAGAACCGTGAGCTTTCAACAATACAATTGGGGAAGCCATGGATCGTAAAGCGGATTTCTCTTCTTCAGAGACACAGCAATAATTAGATATTTGATCAACGGATGGCATCATGACGGCGAAAGGTTTTTGAGCCCTTCCTTTCCTATCTCTCAATTCTTTAACCACTTTTTCATTCAGGGCGTCACACGCGAGGTGAAAACCGCCGATACCTTTGATTGCTAGAATTTTTCCGTTATTTATCAGCTCGATGGTTCTTGTTATGGGATCCCCATCAATGTCGGAACCGTCACTATTTAACAAAGAGAGCTTGGGGCCACATTCTGAACAGGAATTAGTCTGAGAGTGGAACCTCCTATCGACAGGCGTTTGATATTCTTGCAGGCATTGGTGGCACATGGGAAAATCGGCCATGCTTGTGCGTTCCCTATCATAGGGAAAAGACCTGACAACTGTAAATCTAGGTCCACAGAGTGTGCATGTGGTAAACGGGAATAAAAAACGGCGATTAGCAGGATCAAACAATTCCCTGACACATTCGTCGCAAATGCTTACATCTGGTGGAATTGGGGCTATTTCTCTTTTGCCCTGTGAGCTGTCTCTTATGAGAAATTGTTTTTCACCTAATGGGCTGGAGACCGAGACAGATATGCCGTCTAATCTTCCTGGAGCTGGGATACTTTTCTGTAGTTTGTCCATAAAGCTTTTGCATGATTCGTCAGGCCCCTCTATTTCAATAGTTACTGAGTCTGAAGTGTTGATTACCCAACCTGAAAGATTAAATGAGCATGCCAGACGATGAACTGTCGGGCGACAGCCAATCCCTTGAAGAATTCCACTAAGCTCTATGTGATAACGGGTCTTATTCATAAAGTATTATTAGAGAGCTGAAAAAGGGTTTAAAAAGTCACAGCGGGATAGTTGGAAGAACATCACCAATTCTTTAACCTAGGCCCAAACAATGCTGTTCCAATTCGGACAATGGTTGCTCCTTCCTCTATGGCAGCCTCGAAGTCTCCGGTCATACCCATTGAAAGCTCGGGGTTCTCGACATCAAACTGTACCTTGTTCATCAACTGATTTCGGAGATCTCTAAGTTCAGAAAAAAAGGGCCTGGCCTTTTCGGGGTCATCGGAAAAAGGTGGCATTGTCATCAAACCAATTACACGTAAGTTATCGAACTGCTTGATGGCCGTGATGAGTGTAAGCGCTTCCCCCTTTGGAACCCCCGATTTTTGAACTTCTCCGGCCAAATTAACCTGAATCATTAGATCAAGTTTCTTTTTTATTTCAGAACAAGCGGTGTCTAATGGTTTAAGGATCCTTGCATCATCAACTGTTTCTATAACATCGAAAAGTTCGCAGGCCTTTTTTGCCTTGTTACGTTGAACATGTCCAATCATGTGAAATTTCAGATCGCTGGGACAATAAGACGGTTTTTGAGCCGCCGCCTCCTGAATGTAATTATGTCCGATGAGCCTTATTCCGGCCCCAACAGCTTCTTCGATTTTTTGAACGCCTTTACCTTTTACAGCGGCGACGAGTTTTACTTCATCCGGGTTTCTTCCAACACGCAAAGCGGCTATCTGGATTCTGGATTTTATTTCTGAGAAGTTTTCAGCGATCATGGCCTTCCAGCCCTAAGAAAATCATACACTTTGAGTTTTTTCAATTCGCGAGCCACTTGGCACAATGGTAGCCCCACTACGTTTGTGTAGGAGCCGTTAACTCCTTGAACTATTGCGGCTCCAATTCCCTGAATGGCATACGCTCCAGCTTTATCCATGGGCTCGCCTGTCTCGATATATTCTTCAATTTCCTGTTCGCTAAGATTCCGTATCAAAACCTCACTTCGACAAAAATCAGAGACTACACGTTCAGCTCCATTTAAGTTAACCAATGCGTAACCCGTAAAGACCTCATGGGTTCTGCCTGCCAGCTTGCCTAGCATCATCTTGGCTTCACTTTTATCGGCAGGTTTTCCAAGTATCGCGCCATCTATGACAACTATAGTATCAGCGCCTAATATCCAGTGTTTTTCAAACTTTTTGGAAACTTCGCGCGCTTTTTCCAGGGCCAGACGTTTGACTACGTCCGCTGGCGCCTCGGATGGCAAAAATGATTCGTCCACATCTGCTGGAACGACTTCGAATCTTATTCCGAGGCTTTCCAGGAGATCTTTCCTCCGAGGAGATC
>JBFXII010000316.1:0-4213 GCA_050176095.1 Desulfomonilaceae bacterium | reverse complement strand
CAAAATCGGCCAACACATGCGATCTGGCAAGGAAGGAATTTCAAACTCATCAACACATTTATTTCGGAGTGGAAATTTCAAAAATACTTTCAGGAAAAGACGGCAAAAACTTGATCTCAGTCAGGTCGAACCTGTTGTAATTACCAAGAGCGTCATAGATTATGGCCCGGTTGATGGTAAAATTCTTGGAATCAATGCCTAGTGTAATCTTGTAGGATCCTGAAACAGCTTTTGTGCTCACTAACTCCAGGAAAATAAGATTACCGTCAAAGTCCTTTGACCGCTGAGGAAACTTAAATGTAAAGTTCTTGTCGATTGTTCCAATGTTCGTAAAAAAACTGAAAAAATTTTCGACATTTAACTCAGCAGGAATTTCACCTGTCACCGAAGTCTGATCCTCCAAAAATTGCACCGAATAGGACCGGCCTTTCAGCACAACTTTTTGTCTCTCTGGAGCTCGGACATCCAAAGTTATGTAAGAGGGCTTCCTCACATACATGATCCCTTCAAATGTATCCTTGATGTCCATGGCGACATTTACGGTAATCTGATCAAACACTGCTCGAAAACAGCATTGGTCGGCGTAAACAGCCTGAACCTTTTTCATGACCTGCTCAGGGGATAGTTCTTCAGCAGGCGAAACCTGGAAGCCAAAAAGAGTAGTCGAAAATAAGACTATTATTAAGATTATCGTGCGCTTCATCGACTCACCCCTTCGCTACTGAATTTCTCTGCGACAATTTTAGCCATTCTTGAAGCGTCAAACTCATCATCAGGAATGGCAAATCCCTCTTTTTGCAATCTATGTTTAAGATGAACTATCGGAGGCAGAAGTTCGAAAAGTCTTTTGTCACTAGACAATTCTTTGCATACATCCGAACATGGCCCAAAAGATCTGAGACGTCCCCTGTGCATGACCATCATCATGTCAAGCAACGACATGAACGGCGCCATATCGTGAGACACCATGAGCAAGGTTCTTTTTCTTTGTCGCTTCATGTTGCTTATCAGATTGACAAGCTCCAAGGCTGAATAGGGATCCAAGCCTGCGAGAGGCTCATCAAGAATTAACACCTTTGGATCATTTATCAATATGCAGGCAATGGCTAACTTGCGCTTCGAGGCTTCCGACAGAAATCTACACGACTTGTCCTTAATTTGTTCCAGATCCAGGCCAACCTCTTGACACGCTAAAAACGCCTTATAACACACTTCCTCTTCAGATAGCTTCGGACCAAATCTAAAAGGAAAAGTTATATCCTTAAACGCTGTTTCTTCAAATAATTGCCTCTCAGGATTCTGAAATACCAGTCCAACAACTTTCGAGGCCCGCGATTGAAAACTTTTTATTTCAGTTCCGTCTAAAAATACTTTCCCGGAAGTAGGCTCTAGTAACCCATTTAAATTCTTAAGTAAAGTAGTTTTTCCTGATCCAGTGATCCCTAAAATGCCAACAACTGAGAGTGAAGGAATTATGAAAGTTACATCCTTTAGGGCGCTGTGGCGCCATGGCGTTTGTGGGCTGTATATATAATTCAGATTTTCAACGCGTATTTCCAATCTGGCCAAGCTCCACTGACGATACCCAGATCATAAAAACTTTCGATCCACCAGGCCTATCGATCTTTAATTCTCCAAGTAGCGCCCTGGGGGCCATCTTCGACAACTATCCCAAAGCTCATGAGTTTATCCCTTATCTCATCGGCCAGTTTGAAATTCTTTTCACGACGCGCCTGCGACCGCTCTTCTACTAAATTGTCAATCTCAGACTCCGATATGCCGAGTTCACCTTTTCCTGAATGTCTAGAGGCTTCCACAAATTTTGTTGGGTCCTCAGTAAGTATGCCCAAAACATCCTTTGACAGTTCTAGGATGTCTGCCTTGCAAGTTAAAAGAGTCTCTCTAGATGGTATCTTAGCTACGTCATCTCCGGATTCGGTATTGATCCTGTTGATACATCTGGCCGCCTCAAAAAGTATGGCAAGACAACGAGGCGTATTAAAATCATCATCCATCGCCTCCAGGAAACGATTTTTGAGGTCCGTTAGTTCTTCAGGAACCTGGTTGGACTTTCCACCCGCGCTGATCAGCCTGTCCAAAACAAGAACAGCTGAATACAGCCTCTCCATACCACTTGCGGCATCTCGTAAACTTTCATCACTGAAATCCAAAGGACTTCGGTAATGACTGGAAAGAAGAAAAAGCCTCAAAGTTTCAGGATGACACGACTTCAGAATGTCTCTGATGTTAAGAACGTTCCCCAAGGATTTGGACATCTTTTCCGATCTGATATTTACAAAACCATTATGAATCCAGTAGGTTGCAAAGCCTTGGCCATTGGCGGCTTCGGATTGGGCAATCTCATTTTCATGATGAGGAAAGGTAAGATCAGCCCCACCTCCATGAATGTCAAACCTGTCTCCAAGATATTTCATACTCATGGCTGAGCATTCGATGTGCCATCCTGGTCTTCCCGGCCCCCAAGGACTATCCCAATAAGGCTCTGCAGGTTTGGCCGATTTCCATAACGCAAAATCTAAAGGATTTCGCTTCTTGTGATCGACCTCTACTCGGGCCCCCGATACCAGGTCTTCAATCTTCTTGCCAGAAAGTTTCCCGTAGTTGGGAAAACTCTCCACCGAATACATAACATCCCCATCTACCTCGTAAGCATACCCATTGCTAATTAGCTTTTTAATAATACCTTGAATCTCATCCATGTGCTCGGTGGCTTTCGGCTCATAACTCGGGCGGCGAACACCCAAGGCGTCCATATCAACGTAGAATTCTTTGATGAACCTTTCAGCAAGGTCCTTCCAGTTATCTCCTACCTGATTGGCCCTATTGATTATTTTGTCATCAACATCAGTGAAGTTCCGGACATAAGTTACTTCATAACCACGTTTCATGAGGTGACGATATATGACATCGAATAAAACCACGGAACGAGCATGACCTATATGACAAAAGTCATAAACTGTCACACCACATACATACATTCCGACCTTTCCAGGATATACGGTTTCAAAAGCATCTTTTCTGCGTGTCAATGTATTGTAAATTCTTATCCCCATGATTGAAACTCCAAATGTCAATGATTGTTGTTGATTTGATCAGAGTTGTTTACAATTCGAAAATTATTTCAGAAGATCTCGCGCTCTAAAAAACGGTTCCAAGCTAATTGTCGCCGGCCTCTTCAAGAAGGACTACTGCGCTGGCTGCGATCCCTTCCTCACGACCGACAAAACCCATTCCCTCTGTAGTGGTCGCCTTGATATTTATCCTGGAAGTATCAATTCCTATGATTCTTGAAAGTGTCTTTACCATTTGCTCACGATACAATCCAATTTTTGGTTTCTGAGCCATGATAGTCACATCGATGTTGGAAATTGAAAAACCACGATTTTTCACTTCAGATATCACATCGGACAAAAGTTCTCTGCTAGATATTCCCTTGTAAGCGGGATCAGTGTCTGGAAACCTCATTCCGATATCTCCCAAACCTGCCGCGCCCAATAAAGCGTCAATCATTGAATGAATCATTACGTCCGCGTCCGAATGACCTAATAAACCCTGATGGTGTTCAATCTCCACTCCACCCAAAAGAAGTTTGCGACCCTCTGAGAATCTATGAGCGTCAAATCCATGCCCGATCCGCAAGCTCTCAACCTCCCAAATAATAAATGAACTTAGTTTATAAGGGATATTTCGTCAAGAATCACAAGCGATATCAAATGGCAGCGCAGATGACACGGATCAACATGAATCCTATTTCTTGACGAACTTAAGCGTGTGGCATAAAATCCTCTAATTACAGGCATAATCAAGATGCTGTATTTTCAGGTGGAATTTTGTTGGCATGAGAAACATCAACGGTCGCCGATCAAATTACAAAAGGTTACTGGCTTTATTCGCCTGGATAGGCGCCGGCATCCCCTTGATAATAATTTTAGCCTTTCTAAGTGGATTTGCAGGAACCCTCCTGGGGACCTATTTGATCTTTTCCAAAGATTTGCCCGACATTCCTGACCTGCGCGCTTATAGACCAAAAACTGTATCGACTTTTTATGCGGATGATGGCTCTGTAATTGGTCTATTCTATAAGGAGAAACGTTTTCCTGTTTCCATCGACACCCTTCCCCCACATGTGATCAACGCATTTATGGCCGCTGAATACGCCCGATAATTTTAAAAACCCGGCGTTGATCCAATA
>JBFXII010000315.1:0-4229 GCA_050176095.1 Desulfomonilaceae bacterium | reverse complement strand
TGGCTCCCTTTCTATGAAAGCATAACATTCGAGAAATTCCGTATATATAATGCCGTTCCATCTTGGCAATGTTGTGAGAAACGTCGTAAAGCAATTGCATTCTAAGTTCTCTGGGGGATATCCTAAGAGTATTTTCCATTGATATCCTCGCCAGATTCATCAGAATTTGCCTATTGGCAAAGGCAAAATTTGCTGCAGCGGCCATGGCGCCAAGATATTCTTTCGCAACATCGGATTTTAAATAGGCGCATGCAAGTTGTCTATCCAGTAGCTCGATTTTCTGTTGAGCAACGTTTTTAACCATGCGCGCCAAGAATTCATCGCATATCTGATATCCAAAACCTCTCGACCCACTGTGGATCATCAGCGTAACCAATCCCAGCCTCAGACCCCACTGATCCGCAATTGACTCGTCAAAAATTTTTTCAATATACCCTATCTCTATGAAATGATTTCCTGATCCCAGTGTGCCAAGCTGATCTTTACCGCGCTCGTATGCTCTTTCACTGATACATTTGATATCGGCCCAATCAAGAGACCCATGGTCTTCAATTCTTTCTAAGTCAGATTCATCCCCCATACCTTTTTTGATAGCCCAAGCGGCTCCTAATCTAGCCACATCAAACAGGTCATTCCTTTTTAACAGGATTTTACCCCTCGACCCTAATCCGCTGGGAATCGATGCATAAAAAGAATCTATAAGCGACGAAATGTGATTTTTGACAAAATCTTTCGTTAGCCCAGTGGTCGCCAGCCTCACTCCACAGTTGATGTCATACCCCACACCCCCCGGGGACACTATACCGTCCTCCATATCAAAAGCAGCTACACCGCCGATAGGAAAACCATAACCCCAATGCATATCAGGTAAGGCCACCGCATACCCAACTATCCCAGGTAGATGCGCCACATTGAACACTTGATCCGCGCTGGAATCCTTTTCGATGTCCGGAAGCAGCTTCTTATTAGCAAAAATAAGCCCCGGAACCCTCATCTTGCCAGACTTTGGAATAATCCACCGGTTTTCATCAAGCTGTTTTAATTTGTAAGGCTTGGTCTTTTTCAAAATAACTGTACTCAACAATTCTCAAAGGTTATCTCAAACATCAAAAACCATTTTCGCATGATATCCACTTCCATTCTCCTGAACTGACAGCCCATGATAAGTTATTCCCTTGATCTCTGTGGAATCCGAGCCGACTGTCGCGAGCCTGAAAACGGTTTCCACTTCTATCTTGTTGTTTTTTAGACTCCTCATCCTGATTTTAGTTACAAGACAGCATGACGTATAAAATCTGTAAACTAATTCTCTTAGGAGATTCACAACCAGTTCTTCAGGACAACTCCCTTCAATCTCAATTTTTTCAATGGATTCCTTTTTGTCAGAACGTAATCTACCCAAAAAATGATTGAGAGCTTTGACTGCGTTTTGACAAAATTCTTCAAACGTTTTACCGTGTATCTCGACCATCACATCGGCCGGATGGTCTAAGATTGTCCATCCTTTATCGTTTAATTCCATTGCTTCATACAATTCCTCAACGTAACTTCATCTTTTTTAATTAACGTAACTCTTTAATTAAGAAAATCCAAAATAGGCAATAGCTGTTTCATTGGTTCGATTTTGAATTCCAAGACCATTTATAAGACAACAAAACAGTGATTGAGTATCATATTCTCAAAATAATATGATTTTTGAAATTCTATAGACTAGTACTTAATAATAACTCTATTTTTGAACATAGAAGGAAGACCATGATGAGGGTTTGTTCATGCTGGAGCAGTTTATTTAACTACTTTGCCCCAGTTCAGCCAAATATTTTTTCGCGCCTTTTGCTATGCTATCGGCAATGGAAGTTATGTATTTCTCATTAGTTAAGTTATTTTTATCACTCATGTTACTTATAAATGCGCATTCAACAAGGATGGAAGGCATCGCGGCTCCCATCAAAACATAGAATGGGGCTTGCTTTACGCCTCGATCGCGTGCTTTTTTGGTTTTTTGATTTCCACCATCAGCAAGACTTTCATGAACTATCTCGGCTAGCTTCTCAGATTCAGTTTTTTTTGAGGTCATCATTAGATCTATCAATGTAGCCTCAAGATGATTCATTTTGGCTAATGAAATGCCATTTTCACGCGCCGCTGCGCGCATTGCTCCACGAGAGATGGCTTGGCTAAGGAAAAACGTCTCAACTCCAGCTGCGGACGCATAATCCGATCCATTACAGTGAATTGATACAAATAAATCGGCGTTTGCTTCGTTTGCTATTGAAGTCCTTTCCTTGAGGCTTAAAAAAGTGTCGTCTTCTCGAGTGAGTTTGACGATTAAGTCGGGAACGGATTTTTCTAAATGACTCTTGAGTTTTTTAGCAATTCTGAGTGTCACTTCCTTTTCCGTGAGAGAGCCATCTTTTGATACAGCTCCGGGATCTCGACCACCATGGCCGGGATCAACGACGATCACCCTTTTTGCAGCCTTGGATGACAGAGAAGCCATTGAAGGCTTTGTATCGGTAACCACAGAGGGGGAAATAGATGCAACCTTGATTCCCTCTTCAGGCTTCGGCTTATTTTGCTGATTGGCGCCATTATAAAAGGGATTGCCAAATCTTGTGGCCACTGGTCGATGCGGAACATGTTCAAGCTCTTGCCGGTCCGATTTGTTGACAGCAGCCATTTCGGGATTTGGAAGATCTTTTGCTAATGGAGGCGGAACGTCGTTTCTTTGGAACTTTCCATGGCCTGATTCCGGAAGTCGCTTGGTCGGCTTAGAAATACTTACCTTTGATTTTTCAGGGTTAGCTGGTCTGGATTTAACTTTTCGTTTCATCAAATGGGCATCTTTAAGTTCGACCAGCGCCAATTTGTTATAGGGTGTTACGAGCTTGAATTTTTTGAATCCATTGAAAGCTCTAATCGCTTCATCAAGATCCTTGACGTCTCCATGAGCTTTGTAGGACCTAACAAGTGTCCTAGCGGCAAAAAATAGGCTGATTGCGGATTCCTTGCCATTGGACAGCCTGCTAATCGACAAAAACTTGTTCGCTAGATTTACCCAGGATTGCCGGGAAACACTTTCTACTGATGACAATTTTGAGAATTCCGCAGATGCTTCCTGAAGACTGTTGACCACATTTTTCCCTACTGTGTCCGCTCGAACAATCGATGAATTAAACGCAATTGCCAATAACACGCAGGTTGTTGAAAATATAACATAAAATGTCTCAGGCTTAACTCTCAATGTCAACTTTTCTGCTTCACTTGATTTCTTGAATGAACAGGGCAACTTATCAAATAGTTAACACTCCCAAAATGCTCCTTGGTTACTTAAATGAAACTATTATTCGTTAATCAGAACTAATTCAGGGTAATTATTCAAGAAATTTGGTCCAGCTTCGTTATCCGTAAACGTGCACCCAGTCCCGGGCCTCTTGAGTCTTCGTTTCTCTCCGCAATTTTCTCACAGGGACCTTCCGGATCGCTACGATCTCACTTTCCACCATGTTTATAGGATCTCCAGCGGAAGCTATCTTTTCGTGAAGCTCAGCAGATATCTTGAGACCCTTGCTCTTGATACAACCGAACATGCTATCTCCATCCATTTTGTATTTATAAGTATCTTATCAAATTAAATTAATATATTCAAGCTAACTTATAACCTATAACTTGAAGCTTTTTGTTCGATGAACTCGCTGATTTTTTTTGGCGTTTGTGTTAGGTTAGAATTATGAATTACTCTAATAATGCGCGCGTGGTGTTCTAAGGATTCAGCAAGCTCACTCGACTTATGAGGATTAGACATGTCTCTAGACTTGATTGATTTTGACAAGGTTATATCAAAAATGACAGCCCCATCAGTTTTGTTTGCTGATATATTTTATGAAGAGAAAGTTATTTCCACTCTCGTTTACGAAAACAGACGGGTAGATCGTGTCAGAAAAGGGGTTGATTCTGGAATAGGCCTGAGAATCATTAAAGACAATCGGACTTTTCATGGCTTTACAACTGATATCAATCAGAAATCAGTGGATGAACTATCTTCTAGTTTGTTAGAGGCCTGTAGAATAACCCCAGGAATTGGCACTGTTACGATCAGACCTGAACAGGCAGGAAGCTCTTCCATAATTAAAATCGATCCATCCATGTGTGGGTTGAAAGAAAAGATCGATCTCTTGGAAGAGGCTGATGACGCGGCGCGGAGCTTGGGAAATGAAATTACTCAAGTT
>JBFXII010000314.1:0-4239 GCA_050176095.1 Desulfomonilaceae bacterium | reverse complement strand
CCCCGTGTTTATCCTTACCGTAATCCCTGATGATTGACTGTCCCTTGTCTGAAGCCACAAAATCAATGAAGTCTGCGGCTATTTTAGCTCCAGGAGTAGCTCCATCGGGCTGGCAAAGGGCATGATAGGTGTTAACCAGAAATTTATCTCCTTTGAAAAGGATTTTGAGGTTCGGCAGCTCTTTGTTGGCCGCGACCCAGGTAGAGCTATCCGTCATGAAATAGCCCTTTTCATCATTTGCTTTCTTCAAGGTAGCCATCATGAAGTCTTTGGTCACCTTGTACCAGTCACCTGAAGGGGTGATGCCTGCGTTCTTCCATGCGTCCATTTCTTTTTTGTGAGTTCCGGAGTTATCTCCCCTGGAGAAGAAAAGGGACTTGGAATTTGCGATTCTTGCGAAGGCGTCAGCGGCGGACTTGGCTTCAGCTATTTTGGCTGGGTCTGATGCAGGACCAACTATAAAGAACTCGTTGGAACCGATAAGTGTGCGCTTTCTGGCCCAACCGTCTTCAACTGCCTTTTTCTCAGCCGCCGGGGCGTGAACCATTATCATGTCCACTTTCTTTTCCTGTAGCAATTTTAGGGAAACCCCTGATCCTGCCTTAACCCAGCACATGCTATATTTGTTTGATGAGTTAAAGGCATCCACGAGTTTTTTCAGCAGTCCAAGTTCGCCAGGGCTTCCTGTAGCCAGTGAAAACTTTTCCGGACCGGTCCCGTAAGTTTCAGCGCATTTCACATCGGCAAGAGCCATCCCGCTCAAAACCATCAACAAAGCAAAAATAAGACTTATCCTTGACAAAAATCTCATTCAACACCCTCCTGTGAATTCGTATCCTCAACTATGTTTTGCGGATACACCATCTTTCCGCACATTCTGAGATCGTATCCCATAAGCTCGTCTGCCAATTTCCTGAATGCTTCCTCGTGTAAAAGACCCAGGAACAACTGAACACCTCTTTCAAAAAAATGCTCCTTAGAAATGACCAAATCGTACCGCTCACTTCTGACCGGTACTGAATCCAGCCCTAAAAGACCTGCGACCGCGGAAATTGCCATGCCACAATCTGCCCGTCCCGAAAGCACCTCTATTCCAACGTCAAGATGCTTTTCCAATTCCCTTTCGTATCCTTTGACAGACCTTGTTTCGATACCGAGCTTCTTGAGTTCCTTGTCCAGCAATAACCTGGTTCCTGTGCCCTCGCGCCGATTGACTATGGATATGTCCGACCGCGAAAAATCACTAATCCCTATGATCTTTTTTGGGTTACCCGTGGGCACGATTATGCATTGTTCTCGAAGGCAAAAATTAACAACCGCGGGTAATTGTCCGAGTTCTCTTGAGACGTAAGAAAAATTGTATTCGTCCTCCTGATCCTGTATCAGATGGCTCGTGGCAATGTGACAGCGGGCTTTTCTCAGGGCCTTGAGACCGCCCATGCTCCCGAGATTCCCAAACACGATAAGGTTATCGGTGTACAGCTTGTTGTACAGAGCCATGGCCCTGTCAAGAAGTATGTCGTTACTCCCGGCTATTACCACTAACCCGTGATAATCAGGCAATGGAGCATGACTAGTCGGTAAATTTACCGCGGAATCCTCTATCCATTTTTCTACAAGCTCCAGAGGAAACAACCATTTTCCCGTGACCTTGGTAGCCGGAAGCCCCTTCTCCGAAACCAGCGTGTAAACCATCTTTTCATTGACATCCAGGAGCTGGGCTACTTCTTTTGTGGACAATAAACGTTGCATAACTTCCTACCTCCGTTGGCGCTGCGAAACGCCACCACATCTCTAATACCAGTTTTTGAAATGTATAGTCAATTCTAAACTTATTGACTGCCCTATAACGCCTATGTTATCTCTCTAAATGACCTTAAATAACTCAATCCGACAATATGCTGGAGTTTTGGGTTAAACAACAGGGAAACCGTGTGAAATCTATTAATCCAAGAACGAAATTTGCGTGTTTCATGCGCAAAACTCTAATTTAACAGGCAGGAGCAGCTATATGAGAAGAACATTCGTCCTGATTTCATTAATGGTATTGCTAGTAGGATTGAATACCAACGCATTCAGTCAAGAAATCTTGAAACTTGCTACTACCACCTCTACTGAGAACTCGGGCCTTTTGAATTTTATCATTCCCCCATTCGAAAAAGCCAACAATGTTAAAGTAAATGTCATAGCCGTGGGCACGGGAAAGGCTCTAAAGCTTGGTGAAAACGGTGATGTGGACGTGGTCCTGGTCCATGCCCGTCCGGCAGAGGACAAGTTCGTGGCGGCGGGATTTGGAGTAAACCGGAAAGACGTCATGTACAATGACTATCTCGTAGTGGGCCCCCCTAGCGATCCGGCAAAGATCAAGGGAGAAAAATCGGTAGCGGAAGCTTTCAAGAAGATGAGTGAGGCCAAGGCGGTTTTTGTTTCCAGGGCGGACCAATCCGGTACGCACATGAAGGAACTTGAGATATGGAAACTGGCAGGAGTTGACCCTGCAAAAGCGAACAGGCTTGAAGCTGGCCAGGGTATGGGACAGGTCCTTCAGATGGCTGCTGAAAAGAAAGCTTACACTTTGACTGATCGAGGCACTTATGCTTCGATGAAAGGCAAACTGGACCTTCAACCCATCGTAGAAGGTGACAAGCTGCTCTTCAACCCATACGGAGTAATAGCCGTCAATCCCGAGAAACACAAGAGTGTCAATTCGGCCATGGCAAATAAGTTCATCGATTTTCTGGTTTCGCCGGAAGGTCAGAAGCTAATCGGGGACTTCAAGGTTCAGGGACTGACCCTCTTCTTCCCAAGCGCAGGTAAGTAATTATTTAGCTTAAAGATTTTTCGATAACACTATTATTGATAAACGCCATTACATGTGATGGCGTTTATTTTTTCCAGAACAACTTTTGTGTATCAAGCAGATGTAAAATTTAGAAAGATATATTTCTCAGGATATATGACAGGCGAGAAGTTCAGGGTCGATGTTTTTCTTGAATAGAATACGAAACAGGCTTCCGAAGTTCGGTTTTGATTCAACTTCTATTCTAGCCGCGTGCTCATTGACTATCCTTTCCACCATTGTAAGCCCTACCCCAACAGACACCGCCTTCGTGCTGAAAAAGGGGTTGAATATGAACTCCTGATCGGCTGCGCTAATTCCACTGCCATGGTCCTCAACCTCAAGAATAACGTTTTCATGATCCGAATAAAGTCTTACCTCGATAGAGGAACCTTCCGATGAAAAGTCGATGGCGTTATCGAGCAGATGGTTGAGCGCTATTTTTATCAATTCCGGATCAAATGTCTCGAGACAATCAGAGTCGGTTTTATCATCGAAATGAATTGTTATGTTTCTGGTATCGGCTTTAGGCTGTACTTCAGAAATGGCCTGCCCGATGTATTTGGACATTCTGTCCTGAATAGTCTTTATCATTGGTAAATTAGCGCAGCCGTAAATCTGCTCCACGACGTCTTCCAGGCGTTTGACTCCATACATGATGTTTCTTGCATAGAGTCTGGTTTCTTCAGGATTCTCGTTCATCTTGATGATGCGATTGGCAAAACCGCCTATCGTTACTACAGGGTTTCGGATTTCATGAGCCACGCCCATGGCAAGTTTGTTGAGGCTTCTTATTTTCTCTCCGGCAATTCGCTGCTTTTCTTCGTTCAATCTCTTTTCACGCTCTCTCAAGAGATAAACCTCAGTTATGTCTCTGAAGATTGCGACAAATCCGATTACCCTTTCATGGTTTTCTCCGCCGTCCAACAAAAATGAGGTTGTAGCGGCAAGCCTCTTGAAGGTTCCATCTGGCCGGATATAGTTGACTTCCTCGTAATCATGAACACGTTTAGCCCAAATAGCTTTTATAAAAATTTGATTAAATTCGTAATTTTCTTCTCTGACAAAGAATGTCAGACCAAGGCCCTGTTCTCGTATGTCATCAGCGACATGCCCCAGAATGGGGTCAGTGTTTTTGTTGGCAAAAAGGACTTCCCCATCGTCGTTAATGACAATAAGGCAATCCGTCATGCTGTTTAAGATACTTTTTACTATTACTGGATCTAGCATGAACAAATATCCTTAAGGCCCTAAGGGTATTGACTATGTTCAAATCTATTACAATGGTAAATCGTTGATTGCTTGATATGGTTGTCAGAGTAACACGGGCATCACATTTGATTGTGATAACCGATTATTTAAAAAACTGGCCCGGATCTTTCAAGAATTCACTGTAAAAT
>JBFXII010000313.1:0-4254 GCA_050176095.1 Desulfomonilaceae bacterium | reverse complement strand
TTTTTCCTTGGATTCAAACAGATCCTCTTTTACAACACTAGCTGTTTCAGCAACTCCATTTGATGGTGGAGCGCCAAACTGACTCAGCACAGTCTTCACTTCCACTGCTAATTTATCAAGCGCCCATGAGATTTGCGGCACTAAAAGAGCCTCTGTGAGTTTATTCCACGTATCAGGAACTATGCCGCGAGCCACTAGTGGTGAACAACTAATTTGTTCCTTCCCTACGGCATACAAGCCGACTGCCCCTGAAGGAGAAACAAAGAAGCTACTTAACGCTACCGTTAGCACAACTGCTAATATAAATAATCTCATGATGATACCTCAAATAAAAATAGGTTGGATTTTAGTATACGGAAAACTAATAAAAAATCAAGTACTTCTAGCTTTTGATCCTATTCCATCAAAATTAATAAATATTTTAGGACTACAAACTCTAGAACGTCATTTGGATTTCGGAACTTGACCATAACCTGCTGTCTCGTTGAACACAATTATTGTTCACTTAAAAGGCCCCACGGAGAATTGGGCTGTTGATTGTCTCAAGCACTCATCGTTCATTTTTCAATTCAGTTGCGATTCTCAGATTCAAATGTTATTTGTAAAGGTTGGGATTAATAACTTCCAATCTAAAGTCAGGAGTTCTTCATGGTCCAAGAGTTGATTTCCAAGACATATAATCCATCGGAAATAGAATCTAAATGGTATCAGATATGGCAGGAAAAGGGTCTTTTCAAGGCTGCAGAGGTGAAAACCGGAAAAGAATATTCGATCGTAATTCCTCCACCAAATGTGACAGGTTCGCTCCACATGGGACATGCGCTCAACAATACGTTGCAGGACATTTTAATCAGATATCATCGTATGAAAGGCTACAACACGTTGTGGATGCCTGGAATGGATCATGCCGGTATCGCCACTCAGAATGTCGTAGAGCGCCAGTTGGCAACTGAGGGGCTGAGTAGACAGGATTTGGGGAGGGAGAAGTTTGTTGAGCGGGTCTGGACCTGGAAAGAGCATTCAGGTGGTGTCATTATAAATCAGCTCAAGAGACTGGGTTGTTCCTGCGATTGGGATAGAGAGCGGTTTACGATGGACGCGGGTCTGTCCAAGGCTGTCAGGGAAGTATTCGTCAGGCTTTATGAGCAAGGGCTAATCTACAAGGGGGACTATATTGTCAATTGGTGCCCTCGTTGCCATACCGCCCTATCCGACCTTGAAGTCGAACACAATGAGGCTCCTGGAAATCTTTGGCACATCAAGTACCCAGTTGAAGGTTCTGATGAATACCTGGTAGTAGCTACTACACGACCGGAAACCATGCTAGGGGATACCGCAGTGGCGGTAAACCCTTCTGATCCCAGGTACGCCCATCTGGTAGGCAAGACCGCCATCTTACCTCTCGTTGGACGAAAATTAAGAATTATCGGTGATCCGATAGTAGCTATGGATTTCGGAACCGGAGCCCTCAAGGTAACGCCTTCTCACGATTTGACCGATTTTGAATTATCTCTGAGACATGACCTGGAGCATGTCACAATTATGGACTCGAACGCAGTGATCAATTCGAACGGCATACATTTTGCCGGACTAGACCGCTACGAATGCAGGAAGCAAATCGTTAAAGAATTGCATGAGAATGGCTACCTTGTGGACATTAAGCCTTACAATGTAGGTTTAGGTCACTGTTATAGATGTAAAGATGTGATCGAGCCTTTGATATCAAAACAATGGTTTGTCAAGGTTGGACCTCTTTCCCAGGAGGCTCTGAAGGCTGTAGAAGAAGGCAAGACTCGAATCATTCCCGATAACTGGACCAAGACATATCATGAATGGATGACGAACATTAAGGATTGGTGTGTATCTCGACAGATATGGTGGGGTCATAGAATACCCGCATGGACGTGTGAGGACTGCGGAAACGTGATAGTGTCTCGCGAAACACCGGAGTTTTGTCCAGCCTGCTACAGTACAAGGCTTGAACAGGAAACAGACGTTTTAGATACATGGTTTTCTTCAGCGCTTTGGCCGTTCTCCACAATGGGTTGGCCAGAGTCGACTCAATTACTCAAGTCCTTTTACCCAACATCATGTTTGGTGACAGGATTTGATATCCTGTTTTTCTGGGTAGCCCGTATGATGATGATGGGGCTCAAGTTCATGGATGATGTTCCTTTCCGCGACGTTTACATCCACGCCTTGGTCAGAGATGAGCATGGTAAAAAGATGAGCAAATCCCTGGGAAATGTGATCGATCCTTTAATGGTGATGGACAAGTTCGGAACTGACGCCTTCAGATTTACGCTATCAGCGCTAGCGGCACAAGGTAGGGACATACGTCTTTCAGAAAACCGTATTGAGGGTTACAGAAATTTCATGAACAAAATCTGGAATTCCGCCAGATTTGTCTTGCCCCATGTTCAGGCAATAGATGATTCTCTAACTCTGGATAATTTCAATGATTACTCTGTACAGGAGAAATGGCTTCTTTCTAGATTGAACAGGACAATCATAGAGGTCGAGAGAGCCATTGAAACCTATTCATTTAATGATGCCGCCCAGTGTCTTTACCAGTTCATGTGGCATGAATTTTGTGATTGGGGAATTGAAGAAGCAAAGATTCCATTGGCCAGCAACGATGATCGTGTTCGCACAAGAGCCGCCGTGGTTCTAAAAAACGTCTTAGATACCGTTATTCGACTGTTGCATCCTTTCATTCCTTTCATAACCGAGGAAATCGCATCTTTCATCCCAACTTTAAGAAATCCCATTATCTCAGGCCCATTCCCGAAGCCAGACGAGAAATTTATTGATAAAAACGCTGAAGAACACATGAGGATTTTGATGGGAATTATTGGATCGGTAAGGAACATTCGAGCTGAAATGAACATTTCGCCAGGAAAAGCGCTTCCGGTAACCATTTATCCGGATTGCCCAGAAAACGAGAGACTTATAAGGGATAATCTTGGGTGTATTAGAACTCTAGCAAAAATATCTGAGATCAAGATAAAAGCAATATCTTCCGAAGTGGATCCTCCAAAATTTTCTGCCGCGGCAGTTGTGGGTAATTTAAGAATCTTCGTTCCTTTAGAGGGGTTTTTGGATCCAGTAGCAGAGATTGCTCGTCTCGAGAAAGAAATGGTAAAAATAGACAAGGAAACACTCTCTACCAAGAAGAAACTATCAAACCCTGATTTTCTCGAGAAGGCTAGTTCACAAGCTGTTCAGAAACAACAAGACAGGCTGACGGAATTAGAGAGTAAGGGATCAGGCATTAAACAGGCATTAGATAGAATGATGAAGCTTAGCGGTCTGTAATATTCTTGAGGACAAACTTTTTGAAGTGAGTAAACAGTCGAATCTGGTAATTTTGAGGCTGGCTGGCTCCACCCAGGATGAGGCCTACAAGATGGCTTTGGATGGGGCTCCGGAATGGGTGGCGGTTATAACGACTAACCAGACGTGTGGTAGAGGTAGAACCGGTAGGAGTTGGATTTCCCCACCTGGTAAGAATCTGGCCCTTTCACTGATTCTGCGTCCCCAGTGCTATCCTGAAAAGGCCCCCCTTTATGGACTCATGGCATCAGTGGCCGCGGCGTCAGCAATCGAACATTTCACAGGTAGAGTTGCCCACCTGAAATGGCCTAACGATGTTTTGATTGAGGGTAAGAAGATAGCAGGAGTCTTGTCTCAGGCAAGAATAAGGGGTTCTGTAATTGAGTTTTTGATCATCGGCTTAGGTCTGAACATCAACTCCACAGAATCAGATTTTCCCACTGAATTGAGAAAAACTCGAACCTCCATGTTTGAACTGACTTCAAAGACTTTCGACATAATTGAGGTCGGAAAGACTTTTATTTCGGATCTGAAGGACTTGTACACGGGTTGTTGTTTGGGGGAATTCAGGCATGTTTTGGATCTTTGGTCTGAAAAATGGAGACATAAGGGATTTGTGGTAGAACGAGATGGCATCCGTGGAATCGCCCAAGGGATTGATGATTCCGGGGCTTTAGAAGTCAGAAAAAATGATGGATCTCTAGTTAAGATTTCTAGTGGGGAAATAAATTTTTCAGAATAGATCTGAAGAATTCTTCAACTTTGCCAATAACCAAAATTCGCAGAAAGACATATTTCAACAGGCATTCTTGAAAGGTTTTGTGATGAACATTTCCAGAATTCTGGAAGAACTTTCCTCGAGGCATGTGGCGCTTACCATAGTAGTTTGCGCTTTGATTAGCGCTTGGGCAATGATCA
>JBFXII010000312.1:0-4259 GCA_050176095.1 Desulfomonilaceae bacterium | reverse complement strand
CCACATGGTGGGAGTCCCCATGAAGTGCGTCAGTTTATGCTTTGTTATGAGTTCAAGGGTTGTGACTGGAAAGAATCTTTCCAGTGTGACAAAACAGGCTCCGGTGTAGAGGGTTGGAAAAGCAGTGAGCACGACATAGACATGGAAGAGTGGAGCTCCGGTGATTATCCCATCTTCTTCCGCCATAGGCACAACAAAGCCTGCATTCAGGATTGCCTGAGATAACCAGCTCTCGTGTGTGGACAAAACACCCTTTGGTTTTCCGGTTGTGCCTGATGTGTAAAGTATGGAAAGACCGTGATCACCTGGAAGATCCAGAGCATTGAATTTGTCGCTATTATTGGCCAAAAGGTCTTCATACGGTGTTTCTATTGGACTCCAGTGTCTGTTGGGCTGTCCACGAACTATGATTATTTTTTCCAGTTTGGGTAGGGCGCCCAGATTAGGAAGAATGCTCTCCTCGGTTTCTTCAGCCATACCGAATATCACCCTGGATTCGCTATGGTTGAGGATATACTCGATCTCCATCTTCTTGAGCATGATATTGAATGGAACAGCTATGGCCCCTATCTTGCTTATGGCCATGAACGCCACAAGGAACTCCGGGACATTGCGAAGGTAGATCGCTACTCGGTCATTTTCCTTGATACCCATGGATATCAGACCGTTAGCGACTGAGTTAACCTGTGAATTCATTTCGGAATAAGTGAACGTTGTTCCTCGTTCGCCGTCTATCATAGCCAATCGAGTGGGAATACGAGATGCATTTTTCTCGACACATTCATAACTCAAATTCATCGCTATACTCCTCGAGTAATCAGACTGCCTGCTTCCTCAGATTGTGGATGCAAATATGGCGCCGAACTTGAGGTTTGAAAAACTGTTGGTTCAGATTCTAAATAGGGAATCACAAACTTTTGAACAAGCAAATGAGGTAGGCTAAAGAGAATTTGAAACTGATCTATGGATGGATGAAAAATGTGGATGAGTCAGTCTAGCTGCTATTTTTTGTAAATACCATACAATTTCAATCTTTTCCTGAGAGTGGGACGACTGATGCCCAGCCTTCGGGCAGCCTCCGAGATGTTCCAGCCCGTTTCGCTCATGACCCCGGCAATGTGTGTTTTCTGTATCTCTCCGAGTTTGTCCGTGTCATTGCTCCTGGCCTGACGCTTGGCCTTCGGGTTCAGGATCGATTCAATGCAGTCAGCGTGAATAACCGAACCCTGGCACTCCATAACTGCTTTGATCAACACATTCTTTAGTTCGCGCACATTTCCTGGCCACGAATGATCATGCATGATTTCTAGAGCGCTTTGTTCGATCCTGGAGACTTTGGTCATGAGGTTCATGTTGATCCTGGAAAGAAAAAACCTGATTAGATCAGGAATGTCATCGAGGCGCTCTCTCAAGGGCGGCGCCTCTATGTGCATCACATGGAGTCTAAAAAGTAAATCCCGTCGAAACTTACCCGTTTCCACGAGATCTGAAAGCTTTCTGTTGGTTGCGGCAATTATTCTGGCGTTGGAATGTAATGTCTGATTACCACCGAGTCTTGTAAATTCCCTGGATTCAAGAAAACGAAGAAGTTTGGCCTGTAAAGGGGGGTTGAGGTCCCCGACCTCGTCAAAAAATATTGTCCCGCCTTGAGCCAGCTCGACTCTACCCCTTTTGATTTCGGAGGCTCCCGTAAAGGCCCCTTTTTCATAACCGAACAACTCCGACTCAAAAAGGTTCTCAACAAGGGTTGTGCAATCCACTGTTACAAAAGGCCTGTTTTTCCCAAAAGAAGATTCATGAATCACATGGGCTATCAATTCCTTGCCACTGCCAGTTTCGCCTTCTATCAGGACAGTCTCCTTGTGTCGGGACACAAGGCCTATGGTCTTGAGCAGTGATCTGATCGCCTGAGTCTTGCCGACTATCCTGTGATGATCTGATTCCTCATTGGCTTCCTTGTCCACCTGACTTGTCCTGTCAGAACAGCGGCTTGCCAGCAAACTCTTTGTTACCGCCCTATCAAGCTCATCGACATCGATCGGTTTGTGGATGTAGTCAAAAGCCCCGTTTCTCATAGCCTCAATAGTCGTTTCCATGTCATGGAACGCTGTTATCATGATGACTTTGGCGTCCGGGTCACGGGCCATTATTTTTTTGAGTATTTCCATTCCCGAGATGTCGGGTAGCCTTATATCCAGTATAATCAGTGAAGGGTTAATCTCGGTGAAGAGCCTAAAGCCATCAGTTCCCGTCCCTGCCTGGCTGACACTGAGCCCTTTTTCATGCAGAAACATCTCCAAAGACTCTCTGATAGTCGTTTCGTCATCAATGACCAGGACCTGGGTAGCCGGTAGCATCAGAAATTCTCCAGATTTGAGCTGCTAAATGTCGATTGAAGCTTTCCCCGAACAAATCAATAATAGTCTTAGACAGGTTGCCGCAGAAGTAGTATGTTGGTCTGGCCGAAAAATATCCTCATGTCGATAAATGCGGATATCAATCAACATTATGACCTCGTAAAAACCTTTTGAATTATCTTTAGACTTTGGCCGGGTTGAAGCAACAATTGCTGTGAGCCCAACCATAGCCTCAACACTGTAACAAATACCATGCTTATTGTTAACCGTGCAATCACGACATAATCGCTTTTTCATAAGGCTCAGTCACATTGCCGTATGAATATCCAGCGGGGATGTCGAAAAAGGCAAAGCGGTTTTTTACCTCAAATAAACTTTGAAACAATATTTCATTTTGTGTTTAAGGAGGATTGAAGGGGAACAATGGCCAAAAACAAGCTGCATTACGGTTGGATAGTCATTTTTGCCGGGCTTATGGTAACGATCGGGGCTCATGGATTCGGCCGGATGTCCTATACGCTGATACTTCCAGCAATGAAAGACGGACTGAATTTCACCTACAGCGAACTGGGACTTTTAGGCACGGGAAATTTCATCGGCTATCTTATCATGGCGATAATCGGCGGATTGTTGGCGGCGCGCTTTGGCCCACGCGTGGTGATATGCCTGGCCCTCGTTTTTATGGGCCTTACGATGATCTTGACAGGATTGGCCCAAACCTTTGCTGTGGCTTTTGGCGCCCGATTGTTGACAGGCCTGGGGCATGGCGCCGCTTATGTTCCGGCCATGGCTCTTGGCTCAACGTGGTTTGCGATACAGCGTCGTGGATTCGCCACCGGAATAGTCTCGGCCGGAATCGGCGGAGGAACCATGATCGCCGGCCTGGTAGTCCCCTATATCCTTGGGGCTTACGGCGTCGAAGGTTGGAGGTACGCCTGGTTTTATCTTGGCGCCGCAGTCCTTATCATTGCCGTCATAGCAGCCCTGGTAATCAGGAACCGCCCCGAGGACCTCGGTTTACGGCAGATTGGCGCTCAGGCGCAGGCTTCTTCTAACTCTCCCAAGCCACAGGCCGTCAATCAACTTGATTGGAGCGCTGTATACAAGGTAAAAAGAGTCTGGTATTTGGGATGTGTTTATTTTCTCTACGGTTTTTCATACATCATATACATGACCTTTTTTGCGGCCTACCTATGCCGTGAAATGGGTATGCAACAGGCTGAAGCGGGAAGGCTCTGGGCATTGGTGGGGGGCCTGAGCATATTTTGCGGCGTGATTTGGGGCGGCCTGTCGGACAAACTGGGCCGGGGACGCGGCGCCGCCATAGCCTATGTGTCGCTGGCGATATCATACGGGATCTTTGCTCTATTTCAGGTCAATATAGCATTTTATATATCCGCAATCGTTTTCGGACTCACGGCATGGAGCATTCCCACAATAATGGCCGCTACAGCCGGGGATTACGTTGGGCCACGGCTCGCTCCGGCGGGGCTTGGCTTCATTACATTGTTTTTTGGCATAGGTCAGGCCCTCGGCCCATGGATTGGTGGATACATGGCTGATATCTCCAAATCCTTTACAGGTCCTTTTCTGCTTGCTACCGTTGTCTCATTGATAGGGGCAGTGATGTCATTGGGTTTGAAGCCGTCAGGAGCAAATGAGTGAGGAATCAAGTCGTCGGCGTCGTCACTGGCAGGCTTTTTTTGCGAACGTCATTCAAAAAAATGTGGTGTATACCAGAAAATTGTTTAATATAAATAAAAATCATCTTGGGAGGCTTTCCAGCTAACAATTTAACTGGTTTGTCCGTTAAGATCATAGATCCCTATTAAAATTAACCTCAGAAGGCGCAAGGACCTTATTCAGGACCAAGATCGTCAGGTAAATTGGTCAGAAAAATTT
>JBFXII010000311.1:0-4266 GCA_050176095.1 Desulfomonilaceae bacterium | reverse complement strand
AAAAACTTCCAAAAATTCGCATAAAGAGGCGCGAGCAAGTTGTTAAGCATAACTCCGTCATCAAAAAACGGTAATTCTACTAAATATTTTCGTAATGTTCTAATTATACTATGTTTTCTCATGTTACTCTTAGGGTTGTTTATACTAGCTCCCATCAAAGATTGGTTAATACACATCTTGAATTGGACGAATGAGCTTGGTTCGGCGGCCCCGTTCATGGTTTCAATCTTCTATGTCATAGCGGCCGTAGCTTTTCTTCCGGGGTCTGTTCTTACACTAGGAGCCGGGTTTCTATTTGGAGTTGGACTGGGTTTTATAACAGTCTGGTTTGGGGCTACTGCTGGCTCTTGCGCAGCATTCCTGATAGGCCGTCACCTGGCTAGGGAATGGGTATCCAAAAAGGTTTCTGAAAATTCAAAGTTTTCTGCGCTAGACGAAGCCATAGCAAGAGAGGGGTTCAAACTGGTTTTCTTGTTGAGGCTTAGTCCATTATTTCCCTACAATTTCTTGAACTATGCTTTAGGTTTGACAAGAGTTTCTTTTGCCAACTATGCGGTTGCTTCTGCAATTGGTATGATACCAGGAGCATTGATGTATGTTTATATTGGCTCCGCCGCGCGATCATTGGCTGAAGCGGCGTCAGGAAATGTAGAAACCGGCTGGGCTGGTCAAGTTTTCTTCTGGGTAGGCCTGGTAGCAACAATATCCGTGGCAATTCTAGCCACTAGAATTGCCAGAAAAAGCATTTCTGAGGCTCAGGAAAAAGATTCAGGCCAATGAGTATGGTTTTGCGAACAACCGTGAGCCAAAGCGGGTCATGATGTCACAAAATCCCACAAGTATTTCTCAGGCTGCATTTGATCCTAGCCTTATTGCGCAAGTTCATCCTGATAATTGGACAAATCCAACACCTGCCTCAAAATACAATCTCTTAGTGGTGGGAGGAGGAACAGCAGGCTTGGTGGCCTCTGCAATAGCCGCTGGCCTTGGAGCGAGAGTAGCCTTGATAGAAAAGCGTTTTCTCGGTGGAGATTGCTTGAATTTCGGCTGTGTTCCATCTAAGGCGCTCATCAAATCCGCAAACATGTGCTTTGAAGTCTCTGAATCGAGTCAATTTGGCGCATCTATCGAATATCCAATTGGAATCAATTTCAAGACTGTCATGGATAGGGTTCGGAATGTTAGAACGCAAATCAGCAAAAATGACTCGGCTGAACGTTTTACCAGATTAGGAGTCGATGTTTTCTTTGGCGAAGCATTATTCACTGGTCCTGATCGAGTTGAGGTTAAAAATGCGATTTTGAATTTTAAAAAGGCGGTCATTGCCACGGGCTCCAGACCCAAGATTCCAGACATTTCTGGACTGACACAGGCCGGTTTTTTCACGAATGAAACTATCTTTGAGATCAAAAATCTTCCGCGAAAATTGGCTATCTTCGGCGGAGGACCTATAGGGTGTGAATTGGCCCAAGCTTTCAAACGTTTGGGATCCCAAGTAATTCTTTTCCATAAGAACAATCACATCCTGGACAGAGAGGACCCAGAAGCGGCTGATATACTTCAAAACCAGTTTTTGACCGAAGGCATCGATTTGAAACTTTCAACAAGTTTAATAAATGTTTCATTAAATCCCCACTGCAAGAAAATAGAATTCATACAGGATGGTCAACAAAAGTCTGTAGACGTAGATGAAATTCTTGTGGCGACCGGACGTTCCCCAAATGTCGAAGGAATAGGTCTGAAGAATGCACGAATAGAATATGACACTATAAAGGGTGTTTTTGTTAATGATTACCTACAAACCACAAATCCAGACATATTCTCTGCCGGTGACGTTTGCATGCGACACAAGTTTACGCATGCAGCCGACGCGGCAGCTAGAATCGTTGTAGAAAACGCCCTGTTCCGAAAATCCAGGACCGTGAGCGCATTGGTAATCCCGTGGTGTACTTATACGGACCCGGAAATTGCTCGTGTTGGTATTGACGAATCTGAGGCTGATAAGCAGGGAATCCGGTACAAGCTATTCAGAGTCGACATGAGAGATGTCGACAGATCTGTAACTGATGGAGTTGAAACTGGATTCGCAAAAATTATTACCAAGGCGAATACGGACAAAATTCTCGGAGCCACGATAGTTGGTCATTGCGCTGGAGAACTTATTGGTGAGATCACGCTTGCAATAAAAGCAAACATAGGTCTGAAGTCGATATCATCCACCATACACCCCTACCCTACAAAATCATTAATAATTAAGAGACTTGCAGACATGTACATGGGTTCAAGAATGACACCAAACTTAAAAAAATTAACTAGAGCATGGTTTGGGTTTCGAAGAATCTTCTAGGTTATGGTTGAACTGGAGCTGCTTTGTGAGCCGCAGGGGGCATGGTGGCTTTTGACGTGGGCTTTGGATTTATAATGCCGTCTATCAAACGCCATGGAATTGAAACAACCATGTACGGAATGTAAAGGAGGCTAGAAACAATAGAATTGTCTTCGTGAACTCGAGCAGACCATTCGGCAGATGGATCATTTGGGCCACAAGTAGAGGCTGGAGCCTGGACTGAAAAAACCGTCAGGCAAAGGATCAAAATCACCGTCACTGTTGACCTTATTTTCAAGACTTCCTCTTATTTTCATGTCAAGGTCGAGATTGACCTGGAACCTGCAATTAGCACCTTTAAACTATTCGAATATTCTCATATTCGGGCATAACTGTCAATGATAGAGTTTGGTTTGTAAGCAGTCATTTCAATTGAACAAATCCCAAGGGATTGAATTGAGGTATCTATCAAGTTTCTTGAGATAGCTCTGAGTTTTCCATGTGGCTCCATGTTTTATCTGAGCGCTTTCACCCATCCAAAGATCTCCGATAATTGCAAAAGGGGTTGGACCGAATCGTGCCTGATGGGCCGCCAGAATTCTTTTGTGAGTGTCCGTATAAATGTAGTGAGGATATTTCTCCAGGAGAAAGTTCTTGAAGAGAATAGCCCTTCCCGTTTTAGGTAAAAACGAATCTGCAGCCTTGATTGTCTCAGATTCTTTATCGCTCGGCCAACCGGAGTCATCGTAATTTAGAAAATCTCCGTCAATTGCTATATCACGCCCAGAAAGGTCCTTTATCCTGATCTGTTCCATCATATTCCGGCTCGAAAACGGACCATAATGATAATCCATACCGACAAAGAAAAGCCATGAGCGATTACCTGGGGCTCCATACATTGCGGCATACTGAACAAACATCGGTTTTATTGCCGCAATTCCAACGTCTATACCACCATTTAGGGTATACATATAATCACGGAGCTCCTCTTCCGTGAAATTTTCTCCCCGCTCACGCATGACCTGAATTGCCCTTGGAAAATTCAGTTGCATGGAGCCCTTAGTCCTGACGACATTTTTGACCTTGTTCAATTCCTTATCTAAAATCGATTTCAAAAAGTCGGGCAAGAAAGCAACATCCTTCTTCAGATCTTCAACCACCTTCGCTGCTACAACTTCCACATCCCCTTCAGTCTTACATTCGAGGATCATCGGATAATATTTGTCTTTGTAAATTTTGTAATAATTGGGAACTGGAGGCACCGACATCAAAGGTCCAAGCTTCGCCACCATGTCTCTCTCAGCTCTATCCAGAATTGTTGACATGTCTTCACCACGAGATGGATCTATAGCTAGAGGATCAACGTGGAAACCTGATTCTATGGATATGATGCATGCCACCAACCCAAGGATTTCCTGACACAGCGGCAATTGATTGTTTTCAACTCCGGTTATTATGGCCTCAACCCACTCCCTCTGCTTCTTGACCGGACAGTTCAAGGGCTTTGCACTTATGAAAGAAGACAACCAATTTTGAGCGTTCACCCTGTCCATCAAGCGCACCACATTAGTCATCATTGATGCCTCTTGATCGACCAACTGTTGTAAATCTTCTAATTGCAAGTTTATTATTTCCCTTAGCCTTTGGTGTTCTGAGCGTGAATTAGAATTGGGGGCCAAAGCTGGAGCATCGGAAACCCGGGAAACTGTCGAGATTTCTGTCTTATTTGGAAGAGCAGACTGAGAAAATCGACGATCACCAATTTCTTGATGAACATCGGATTCAATAGTGATTCTTGCTAAAACTGGAGAACAAAAGAAAACAGTCAGGTAGGCTGTGGCTATTAATAAGCTGGATTTCTTGAGCATTTCACCCCGGTGGCCCGACAGGCTTCTCAGTGGTTGAATAACCTCAAGCAATGGGAATAATGCGTGTGACGA
>JBFXII010000310.1:0-4286 GCA_050176095.1 Desulfomonilaceae bacterium | reverse complement strand
TCTCCTAAATGTGTTCGCTGGACACAGAAAAATTCCAAACCTGCAAGTCATTCATGGAAGAAACTTACACTTACTCTTTGACGATCTCTAACGCCTCCAAATTTGGGTCTTTCTCCTTGTCAATTCTAAAAACCCTGCCACGCATGACTATTGTTTCCATTTCTTTGAGATCATCAAGCGCCTTGGCTTTGTCTTGCTTGATCCATACCTTGTTGAGGGTAATGTAACTCACGCGATCGGCTATTATGAAATTGACGTAATCATCACCGAGAGGACAAGGCAAATCACCTTTCTTATAATATCTGACAGAAAATACTATCTCTTTATCTAGATATTTATTCGGGTTCTCTGTCAGGCTAACAATGGTAAGATTTTCATCAAGAGCTTTGTGAATCCCTCCCTTGAGGTAATTTGTGGCGCTGCATCCACAAATTATCGCGGCTAAAAGTAAAACAATTGGCCCCGAGATCAAAACTTTCATGTGACAATCTTTCATTTATTGCTTCAAAGAAAGTCGAATTATAAAAGATTGACCACGAAATGTCAAAAATAACGGGATTCAATGAGCTTAGGAAGTTGTTTGATTCCAAACAAAAGGATCGCACACAAGAGCGACAGGAAACTTCCGGGCAGGAAACACCTTGGCAAGTAGTTTTTCCCAAAATCGATTTTCGGAGATCAAAAAGATGGTTTCAAATTTCTTCAACGGTTATGGCTTCTTCCGGACAGACTGAAACGCAGGATTCACAGCCGAGGCATTCTTGAGGTACAGCCACTACAGTAATTTGGCCTTCTACTACTAAAACGTCGGCGGGGCATACATCCACACATTCACCACAATTATTGCACTTTTCCTCATCTATCCTTGGTAAAAACATCAAGATCTCCTGCATCATTTGTTTTCGTCTTTCGACGAGACCTTAAGTTAAATTGATCTCTCCGGAGACAACCTCCTTGTCTAACACAATCTTGGCAATGGGTCAAACTTACAAAGAAAATTATGTTCTTAGTCTGGATAAGTCTGATTGTATGGTCGGCCTCTTAAATGTTAGAGTGTTACTCATGGAGCACGTTGAAGACAGTTTTTGTGTCCACGGAGAAGTCGTAAGGGTAAATCCGAAAAGGACTCCCGCTCGTAATGGCGCCTACCATTTCAGCGCTGTTGAATTGAGGGTTGATCTTTCCAATGACAGGACATTCATAATATTTCCAGAATACTCGGGATCAGATTTCTTCGAATTTCCAAAGCTATGCTGGCCTGGAGCAAGATTGTCAGCCTACGGTCTTAGCCTAAATAATCGATTGGAAGATGGTTGTGTTATTCTATGTGTAGGGCCAAAATCTGAACTGGTGCTTGAGCCCTTCAGACCTGTTAGCGTTGTGGAAGCTGTGGAATCATTCAGATGCCTCAGGGCAATTGACCTCAAGTACCGGCTTCGGAGCGAGGAACCATTTTACCTCGCCAAAGGAAAGGCTATTCACAGCTTGTTTGATCATTTGGTTCGTAATCCATCAAATTCGACCAAATCGTTTTTCGACTTGCCTTTATCGTCTGTCATTACTGTGTTTCAGGAAGTGTTGCCCGGATCCTCGACTTCTGTCACCTATGAAGACTTTAAGGATGAATTGAAAAGACATCATAAGAATCTGGCATCTTGGATCTCCAACAACTTTGGGGACAAGTATGAGGTAGATACGGAGTTTGATAAAATATCTATTCGTTACGGCCTAAAAGGTCGTGCCGATGCAGTTTTTTATTCGGACTCTTCAAAAACAATCGTAGAGCTCAAATCCGGTAAATTCCCCAGCGATGATCATTTGCTGCAACTTCACGCTTACAGGATGATCATGCTTGGAACCAGCGCCGACCACGAAATGAACTGCTGTCTGGTCTATTCGTCAACAGGCCTATCGAAAAAAGTTGAAAACCTTTCGTCCGACAACAATAGATCTGTTTTGTGCGGGCGCAATAGATGTGTGGCCTTACGGCGCTACTATGCTTTTAAGGACAACCTCTGCATACCTTCCGAAATCAATTCATGTGAGGTCACCACTAAATGCTACTCGAGGAAAAACTGTGAGGAATTTTATTATTCCCGGCTACCGCTGAGCAACTTACCCAATGATATTCAAAGAGAATATTATGACACCTGGTTTACTCTAATCGCGATTGATGAATGGCATCAAGAATCTGAATTAGCCAGAATCTTGGACAAATCAACTCTCAATGAGAGACTGGCTGACGGTTCCACAATTCCAGTAAAGTTCTCAAATTCTTGCAATGTAGTCGACTCAGAATTGGGCGAAAATCATGCGGCGAAGAAGACAAAGGCCTCTGAAGAAAGAAGAGATTCGAGGAGTTCATTGTCAGATTTAGCGTCCTCCGAAAATGGGCAGGTAGATTTCATCTGTATTGATGGGATCGGTGACTTATCTGAAGGTGATGAAATCATTGTTCACAGAGGCGACGTCTGCTCAACAGATTCTATAAGAGGACGTGTGAACGGGGTAGGTCAGACGAGGCTATCCTTAGTATCAAAGATTGATATAAGGCGGCACAGTCGAGAACTTAACTGCAACAATGATGGTAACGAGATCTGGTACATCGACAGGGTGCCTTTTCTTCGTGGCAGAGAAGTGTCTCGAAAAGGTCTTTTGACCTTTCTAAGGAATGCTGGCCCAAACGTATTAAACTCTGTAGTAAAAGATTTCAGAGAGTTCATTGATACAAACCACGATGATGCGAATCCGACTCAATTAGCCAGTGAAATTTCAAAAAATCGAGATCTTGAAAGATTTGGTTTGTTACATCCGCCAGCTCTCCAGGAGATAAAAGACAAATACAATGATGATGGAACAGGATTTGAGCGACTAAACCAAAATCAGAAGGAAGCCGTAATAAGATCGTTGGGCGCTCCAATATATCACTTGATTCATGGACCTCCCGGCACTGGTAAGACTCAGGTTTTGTCTACACTGATTGTTGAATTAATGAACCAAAAAAAGAGAGTTCTTCTCGCTTGTCCAACAAACGTAGCTCTCGACAATGTTTTGATCGCGTTGTTGGGATTGGGCTTCAAACAATTCCTACGAGTTGGAGGTAAATTCAGTTATTCTGATGAATTTGTTCGTGTGAATCAAGAGATTGGTCACCCTGGAGCGCTTGTTGACCACCTGTCCAGCTCAACTAAGGATTTTCAAAAATTCAGGCGCTGGATCAATACTGCTAAACTTATTGGAGCCACAGCGTATCAGTGCGCCTCAAACGCAATATTTTTGAAACAACATTTCGATATCGCAATCATTGACGAAGCTGCACAATTGGATGAACCGTCAACTTTAGCTCCCCTGTCTTTAGCGGATCGTTTCATATTGAGCGGAGATCATCTGCAGCTTCCTCCAGTTGTAAATAGCCGGTTGGCTGATTCAAATAAAACTCCAACGGGCCTGGAGATTTCCTTGTTTGAAAGATTGTTCGTCACATCTTCTACCCAAAACGCAACAACTTTGGGAGTCCAATATCGAATGAACTCCGACGTGCAAGAAATTTCTTCAAAACTTTTTTACGACGGCAAACTGGTAGCGTCTCCGGAGATTTCTGGACGCAGGCTAAGAATTACGGGGAAACGGATTGTCAAATCGGAGATCTGGGAAATAATTGACCCTGAAAAGTCGACAGTGTTTGTCGATGTGAGTGGCTCCATGGAGACAGGAAAAGCGAGCGCTGAGGAAGCCGAAGTTGCTGTTGAGATCGTGGATGGCCTCATGAAAGCGGGTTTGTCGTCTCGAGAGATCGGAATCATAACACCATATAGGGCCCAACAGTCCCTGATCAGTCAAAAACTCAATAAACTTAACGAATGTCATGATCTCTCTGTAGATACCGTCGATCGCTTTCAAGGAGGTGAGCGTGAGGTGATAATAATTTCACTGGCAAGGTCTAATGCTGTCACCTCTTTTTTAGCCGATCCCAAAAGGCTCAATGTTTCACTTACGCGTGCCAGGTCTAAACTAATTCTGCTGGGTAAAGCTTCGGTCTTGGATGAGCACCCTCTATTTCATGCAATCGTAAAAAGTATGAACAAGATACGAATGGTCAGATAAAATTTAACAACTATCAATCAAGTTAGGAGAATCTAAACTCATGGCTCAAGAAGGGCAGGAATTATACCTCATAGACGGGAGTTCTTATATATACAGGGCATATCACGCCATGGGACCACTATCCAATTCCCAGGGATTCCCAACAGGCGCGATATTTGGTTTCACCAACATGATATCTAAAA
>JBFXII010000309.1:0-4308 GCA_050176095.1 Desulfomonilaceae bacterium | reverse complement strand
GAGAAATTGATCATATTGACCCGAGGCGGCTTAATAAATTCATAGTCATCTCAGAGCCTTGTGAGTTAGCAGATCTCGTTGAAAAGCAGTTACACGCAACTGGTCATACCCAGATCGATAAGATTGAGAACGTAAAAGAACTGCAACGTTT
Organism: Desulfomonilaceae bacterium; assembly: GCA_050176095.1. Taxonomy (GTDB): domain Bacteria; phylum Desulfobacterota; class Desulfomonilia; order Desulfomonilales; family Desulfomonilaceae; genus CAITZA01. Next base: position 4,157 of record JBFXII010000309.1, on the reverse strand, counting down.
TGCCGAGGAAGAAACAGGAATTATAAACCTTTTAGGGGTAAACGCATCAGATGATGTTGATAGAAAGAGCTTTGAGCTGTTTCTGGAATTGGCTAAACTTTTTGAAGATGGTCCTGCATCATTGGTGACCGTTGTTAAAGAGGATGGGGCTTATGGATTCCGTGATCCTAAGGATTTTGGTTTTAGAATTGGCGCTTTGACAGGGGCAGCCAAATCTTTTGCAAGAGAATATCCGAAAACCGTTTCAAGAGTCATAGACTTAAATCCATCCCTAGAAGCGGCAAAAGCTGCGGAAATAATAGTCCATTCTTTGGCTACCGATTGTCCGCTGGAGATAGGGACCACCTCAGAAGGAAATCTGGAGGTCATCAGGTTTTTCTCAGTCGCTGATGACCTCAAGAAAAGCGCATTAAAAAGTGGAGATGTGATTTTGGCGACTGGTGGGGCCCGCGGAATCACGGCGGAATGTGTTAAAAGACTAGCAGTTCATGATTCATTTACCTTCATTTTGCTGGGACGAACACCTAATACAGATTTGTCCGAGAAATACGCCAATTTTAATGAAGAAGACTGGCTGACGGAGCGCAACCGGATAATAAATCAGATGAAACGTCAAGGGATGGCTACTACACCAGTCAAAGTAGAAAAAGCTCTTTCGGAAATGAAGGCTGAGGGAGAAATATTTAGAACCATAAGCGAGATAAGGAGCTTGGGCTCTGAGGTGATTTACCGTTCCGTAGATATCTTAGACGACGCTTCGCTGGACGAACTGATTGGAGACGTTGCGAGCATTTGCGGTAGGGTGGACATGATCATTCATGGCGCAGGCCTGGACATTAGTAAGGCTCTTAAATCAAAAACAATTGAGCAAATACAGCTAGTATATGATGTAAAAATTAAGGGTATTCAGAATGTTCTTGATTCATTGGACAAACACGGTCTTCCGCCCAAACGGATAATTGGATTCGGGAGTGTTGCGGGGAGATTTGGAAACTTGGCTCAACTAGATTATTCCGCAGCTAATGATTCGTTAGCGCATTTGATGAGGTATGTAAGTCACAACACTGACATTAGAGCTACAGTTGTGGATTGGGCGCCATGGGCAGAGGTTGGTATGGCGGTTCGGGGCAGTGTCCAATCGACTCTCGAAAATGCGGGAATTGACTTTATACCGCCTCGCGTAGGCGCAATGCTATTAGAAAAGGAAATTTATAGGCATGGCTTTTCACCGGAGGTATTGGTTGCAGGAAGGCTTGGCCCATTCCGCAAGGATGCCTTTACTTCTCATGGAGCCAAGAAGTTTGGAGCTTTTGAAATAGGCGGCCAATCGGCCGAAGTGATAGAATTGATTCCTGGTGAAAAAATAAAAGTAAAAATCTTTTTGGATCCTACTCATCCGTTGCTGGATCATCACCGCATTGACAGGGCTGCGGTGTTTCCAGGGGTCGGAGGGCTGGAACTGATGAGACGAGCCTATCAACTTCTGAAAACTGACGCAACGACAGTGAATTTCTCAAATGTTCGATATCTGAGACCTTTGAAAGTTTTCAGAAATGATCCGTTTCAGGCGGAAATCGAGGTTTTTTGTGACAGCTCCTCCGACCCGCAGAACAAAACCTATAAAGCTAGAATAACTTCCGTTTTTATGGACAAGGACGGCAGGGAATTGGGTGAGCCACGAGTGCACCATGAATGTGAAATAACAAGTATTGAAAAGGAAAATCCTCAGTGGCCGGATTCTCAGTTGTGGGAACAATCCATTTTTGTTCCACATTCTGAAATCTACGAACAATTCTTTCACGGTCCAGCTTTCAGGTTAATCGAATATTTCTCAATTGACAGTTCAGGAAAGGCAGTGCGATTTAGATACAAGGACACAACATATCGGAAACAAATGTTTTCAGATGTAATTCCCGCGGCTGTTGAAGCAGTTTTTCAGGCCGTGGCGGCATACGGAATGGAATCTCATGGAGTGATGTCACTTCCAATTGGAGTAGATAAACTCATCATTCATAAAAACGATTCTTTACCTAACATTGGTGAACTTACCGCCACCGAAATTACTGTTGGCATCCCGGGAGAACAGAGATCAAGGTTCAAGTTTGATGGATGGATAAGAGACCATCAAGGAAACGTGATGGTTAGCTTGTTTGGAATTCAAATGCTAGAACTGGAAGCCAAGGGAAAATTTGTTGGAAAGCTTCATGAATCCGCAATTGAAATAGGCGCTCTTTTTTGTGACGATGACTCCCTGCATTCTGAGAAAGTTCTTCAATTTCTGACTCCTGAAGAGATCGAAGAAGCAATGTTAAAATCAACCTTGAAAAGACAAAAGGAATGGCTAAGCGGTAGGATAGCCCTAAAAAAATCTGTTGGTCAACTCCTAGCCGAACGGGGGAGAAAACACACGCAAGCCTCTGATATCCGGATATTTCAGGATAACCTCGGTAAACCATTTGCGGAGCTTATTACTGGAGATAACGGTACGATTGGATCTCTATCTTTGAGTCACTCTAACGGACTTGCGATGGCCGCTGCTGCAGCTGCCGGCAATTTCTGGGGTTTGGGGATTGATGTCGAAAAGATGGAACCAAGATCTGAATCGTGGGTAAATGATTATTTCGATGAATCGGAAATTCAGTTAGCCGAAAACGGTCCGCAAAAATGGTTAACTCTCAATTCAATTTGGGCCCTCAAGGAAGCTGCGCTAAAAGCTCTTGGAGTAGGCTTGAGGTATGATCTTAAAGATATAGTGGTAACTGAACTAGATCAGTTTGGAAAGGCCAAGCTAGAGTTTCGCAATGAGTTGGTCAAAGCTACAAACCAAATGGAATTTTCCGAATCGGAAGCGTGGGTTGAGTTTATGGACAGGATGGTCGTAGCTAGAGTTATTATCAAGAATTAAAAAAATAGGATGATTCTTCCGGCGGGACTTTGCTGAGTATTTAATTGGCCTGGGATCCTAAGCTAAATAAAAAGTCTCGCCGGTATTAATCGTTTATAGCCTTCTAATCGCGCCAATCAGGCGTGTCTGTAATTGCTATCCAACCTTTTTGGACCTTCTTCACAAATTCCAAAAATCTTTCAACGCATTAAAAACTTGGTTTGAGCCTCAGGTTTGGTGTGTCCTTATTGCGAGCACGATGTGTAAAGCTGGAGAAACTCATGGAACAAACCTGGTATGTAGCGATGATATGGATGGGTTTAGCTCTGATAGCCGGCATAATATCAATCCGGACTGCCGTATCAGTTGCTCTTGTGGAAATATTTGTTGGGGTGATTGGAGGAAATTATCTTGGTCTAGATCCCAATACAGAGTGGATAGCCTTTCTACTACCTCTGTGGCAGTTGTTTATGCTGTTATGGTCCAAACCGGTCTGAACAAGACAGAGCTGGGCAAAATCCTATTGGCGGCATGTTTTGTCACTGACCTGGGGACCGTACTTGCTTTAGGAATTATGTTTGCCACTAACAAAGTCTGGTTAGTGGTATTTGCGGTCGTAACGGTGCTTGTGCTCATTCTCACTCCAAATTTTGTTCGCCCCTTCTTCAAAGCTTTCAGCAGTCATGTAAGCGAACCCGAGGTCAAATTGATTTTCGTGATGCTTTTTGGTTTGGGCTGGCTTGCTGACCATGCCAACAGTGAGGCAGTTCTTCCGGCATAATTGCTAGGATTAGTCCTTGCAGGAGTTTTTCAGGAAAATAAAGAAATGGTCAGGCATCTTCGTACAGCGACATTCGCTTTACCGACGCCGTTCTATCTCCTCAAAGCGGGAGCTATTGTGTCAGTTCCGGCAGTATGGTCAGGTTTCGGATTAATAACGATATTGCTGATCGTCAAGGTTGTGGCCAAGTTTGTGGGAGTTTATCCCTTGACTCTTGCTTTTCGTTTCACCCACAAGATTGGGATGTACACCACCTTACTCATGAGTACTGGCTTAGCCTTTGGGAGTATATCCGCTCTTTTTGGCTACAGTAGGGGATCAATTACTCAGGAACAATACACGATTCTGGTCACAGTGGTTATAGGAAGCGCTGTTGTTCCAACTCTCACTGCCCAATGGTTTTACGAACCCAAATCTCAGGATCTCAAAGGAAATTGGCAGAATTAGCGTGGCTGAAAATAGACGGAGGAGACGATGTATAAGAAAATATTG
>JBFXII010000308.1:0-4299 GCA_050176095.1 Desulfomonilaceae bacterium | reverse complement strand
TATGGAAACTTCCGGAAATCCTCGTTATCCAAGAGTTTTTGTTGGATCCCAAGCCATTTATTCTGATGCAAATGTTCAGATGATCGTTGAAGTCCTTGCTGATGAATGTGATGAATCAACTGACAAGTTCCTGGTAGAACCTCGAACTATCCTTAAAGGGCACTCGGTAGAATCGTCAGATGAGAAAGGCATGCTGATTTTACAGCCAGTAGGAGAGTGTTGCTGGAAGCTTCAGGCTCTCCTGTAAAGGACAAATGATTTCCCGCAAGTTCTCAGCAAGTCCAGGATGGTTAATCCATGAAAACCTTTTCACTCGAAGAAATATCCAGATGTGACGGCAAGGATGGTAGGCCATCATTGGTTGTCGTAGATGGCAAAGTATATGACGTATCATCGAGCAAGAGGTGGGTTGGTGGGCAGCATATGAGGCGCCATCAAGCAGGAGGAGATCTTGGGGCAGATATTAAGGCCGCTCCACATGGACGCGAAGTATTGGAAAGAGTAGAACTACTCGGGCATCTCGTAATGACGTTCAACGAAAAGAGCCCCGGATTAAAAGGGTCTATCGAAACATTTTTGGAAAGACATCCTTTTTATAGGCGGCATCCTCATCCAGCTATGGTGCATTTTCCTCTAGGACTACTCCTGATCACCCCTGTTTTTGAAATCGCAGCTATATTAACGGGTTCCGTATATACAGAATGGGCCGCCTATTTGACTCTTGCTTTTGGTTCCCTATCAATATTGGGGGCTATTGTTACTGGCTATATGACCTGGTGGTTGAACTACGACGCCAAGGAATCCAAGGTTATCAAAACCAAGAGAATTAGTGCTTGGACTGCCTTTTTACTTGCAGTGTTAGCTTGTTTTCTCAGATCGTTCGTAATTGTAGATCCGCTTAGGTTATCTGACACGGTAGTAACTATGTACCTCATTAATGTGTTGTCTGTTGCGGCATTGATCGGTTACACGGGTTTTCTGGGTGGAAAGCTAACGTTTCCGTATGAATGACGAGTCGGATTTATAAAAAGAGCTTAAATGTCACTTGTTAATGCTCAGCGTTCAGCTGGTTTTCAATACTGGCTGCATAAGATAAAGCTTTTTCTCGGATTATCGCGAACTTCCCATGCCTTACTGGATGTGGCTACACCGGCTATGGCAGCCCTGATCTATCTCGGACATTTCCCAAACAGTTACATAATCGTCGTAGGGCTCATAACAGCTTTCTCAGGATATACAGCGGTTTATGCCCTCAACGACATCGTTGATATTGGGATTGACAGGCAGAGGCTCTCCTTAGTCGACAAGCCACAGGCTATTTTCGATGTTGACGAGGTGTTTGTTCAACATCCTCTGGCTCAAGGTTTGATCTCACCTGCCCAAGGCATGCTTTGGTTTGGTTTTTGGGCGCTAATAGCATTGATAGGGGCGTGGTTACTCAACACATATTGCGCAATACTTTTCGTCATTTCAGCCTGTTTGGAACTGATTTATTGCAAATTGCTAAAGATTACACATTTCAAAATAATACCATCTGCGTTGGTAAAGGCCAGTGGCGGTGTTGCAGGTGTTTTGGCGGTGGATCCAGACCCTTCGATGGGATTTATAGTTGTTCTGATACTTTGGTTAGCGGCTTGGGAAGTAGGAGGCCAGAACATTCCGAATGACATTGTGGACATGGAAAATGATAGCAAGGTAGCTGCTCGTACAACACTTACGGTTAGAGGTCTTGATGAATCGTTATTTTTTCTTGTCACAGCTAGCGGTATGGCCGTATTTGGAGGAATTGTCATCTACTTCCTGGCGGGTGAAGGTTTGCGGTGGCTGTACATTTTTGGAGCAACTTTTTTTGGTTATTATCTAATTCTGAAGCCGGCGAAAGCTGTTTATAACAATCCAAACAAACAAACAGCCGGAAGCCTTTTTAATAGAGCCAGTTATATGCCACTGATGTTTTTATTATTAGCTGCTGTTTCATGCGCGTAAGTTAATCGAATTCCTATCTTACCAGAATAAAAACAGACTCCAAATTTGCGGGCATCAATAGGGAGTCACTAAATTCGTCAAGGAGTTGGCTATAAAAAAACCAGAATTCCAAGAAATGTTGATGAATTGGCCAGAACGAATCTGGATTTACAGTCCAATAAGGGAACTATTCCAGAGGCGGGAGATTAACAAATGGCTCGAATTTGCAAGACCGACCAAGACCGACCTCGCGCTTGAAATCGGATGCGGGTTGGGACGCGGCGCTCGCTTGATAGTGGACAAAATGGGATTTAAGAGTGTTGTCGCGTTCGATCTGGAGGAAATTCTTGTACGCCGTGCCAGATTTCTAACACCTAAGAGACTGAACAACGAAATTGATTTCTATGTGGGAGATGCTCAAAATCTTCCTTTTCCAGACGGAAGTTTTGACGCGATAATCAATTTTGGAATTATTCATCACGTCTTGGACTGGCGGAAATGTGTCAGAGAACTTTCCAGGATGCTTAGGCCAGATGGTTTTTTTTATTTTGAAGAAATATATCCTCCCCTTTATGCAAACTTTCTCCTGAAGGCTTTATTGAGGCATCCACGTCACGACCGCTTTGAAGAAAAAGAATTTGTTTCCGAATTGGGTCAAAATTCCTTACAGCTTGTTAGTGGCTTCAAAACTGGTTCAAAATTTGGCATCGTTGCTGCAGCCAGAAAAGTATGAATTGTCTAAAAAGATCCGTAGACGTCATGAAAAACCAGCATGAATTTTTCGGCCACTTTAAAAAAAGTTAGAATCTTGAAAGTATTTTGATAAAATAAAAGGGGCAAGATTTGAATACCACGATCATGTTTTAAGGGCAATGGTTTGGATCATTTCGGATTTATAATTGGCGCAGCTATTCTTACCTACACATTTTTCTTTTGGCTAAGTCGCATAAGAGAGATCCAAGATAACAGAAAATGGGTTCCAACTCTTGATCCGGACGCTCAAACAAGTCTACCGGAAAAACTTCCGCTAATATCAGTGTTAGTCCCAGCGCACAACGAAGAGAAAGTTATTGAGTTCTGTATTCAATCGATCCTGGACCAGGATTATGGAAACTTTGAGCTTATTTGTGTTGATGATCGCTCGACAGACCAGACGGCCGTATTAGTAAAAAAATTGTTCGAAGGCAAAAATAACTGTAGGCTCCTTTCAATCAAAAAAAGACAGGTGGGATGGACTGGCAAGTGTCATGCATTAAACGTGGGCTCCAAGGTGGCCAAAGGTGAATGGTTGGCTTTTATTGATGCCGATAGCAGCCTTCATCCCAGAGCATTGACTCAATGTTTGAATGAAGCCTTGAAACGCCGGATTAACCTTATCACTTTGACACCTAAGTTCATACTCAGGACTTTTTGGGAAAAGGCTTTGCAACCATCATTAGCTTCTATGGCCGCAATCTTATTTCCTTTGTCTCAGGTAAACGACCCTGCGAGTCCTGTTGCAACTGCAAACGGCATGTTCTTTATGGTGAGCAAGATGGCCTATGACCGAATAGGGGGGCACAAAAATGTAAAGGGCTTGGCAGTTGAGGACATCGGAATCGGAAAAAGGATCAAGGCAGCACGTTTAGGAATTTTATTTGCTAATGGTCAGAATATTCTTTTTACCAGAATGTATAGCAACTGTGCAGATATCCTGAAAGGGTGGACTCGAATTCTTAGCGCGGCCATGAATTACAGGCTGTCCACTGTAATCAAATACCTTCCTATGCACATCCTTGTGAGCCTACCTTGCCTTGTCGCGGCCTTGTTCCTTTATGTCAATCCTGCTATTCAAATAATCCCGAATTCCTGGTTTGTTTTACCTGTCGCATGTATTTGGGCGATTACCATAGGTTTATTCAAATTTTTTGATCAGCTCGGGCTTCCACGACGCTACTCCACTTATATAGTTTTGGGTAATCTCGCACTAATATTGGTTCATCTGATCATGCTGAAAAAGATTCTATGTAGAGACGCACTGCAATGGAGAGGTGAAACCTACAGCACAACTAGATACCAACCTAAATGCCTTGATCCGTCCTCCACAGAGCATTGAGACTCCTCGAAGAACCTTTTGTCCAGATCATATGCACAACAACCATATTATGTTTTAACAATATTGTAGGGAGCTAATTCTTGGCGCTCGACTGATTTGGGCGAGAAATGAGAATTATAGTCCTTCTCTAAAGTTCTGTCGGAATGGCGCAGGTTTTTGTGTTTTCGTCTTTTCTGTCAATTAGCCACATGAGTGCTTTGCTCAGCCTGTCTATTAGTTGATCTTTGGTTTTGGCATAG
>JBFXII010000307.1:0-4343 GCA_050176095.1 Desulfomonilaceae bacterium | reverse complement strand
GCTCTTCCGATCTTATTTACTAAAGGATTCGAGGTCAAAATTGGATTGAACTATTAGGATGTTCCCTCGAGAAACAAAAAGTTTCTCGAGGCTAATGCTTATCTGAATTCGCAGTTTTTTGAAACTGTAAGTAGATAAAAAACTGACTAAAATTCTACTACAGGCCAAAAGTCAACTCGGTAATTTTTAGATCGTTTTTAACCTCAGTGACTCCCGGATATTCTTTGATGAGTTTTTCAGCCCGCTCTTTGTCTCTTCGCTCAGCTATTCTACCAGAAATTGTCACAATGCCACCCGTTTGATAATGGATTTCGACGTTTCTGGCTATTGAGGATGACAATTTTCGCCTCAGAAGGGCTTCCAATCGTTTCGCTACTGAAATATTCCTGAGTTTTTCACACAAGGCTGCCTCATCTTGCGCCTTTTGCATCTTGTCGATGGCTTCAATTATTACATCGCTTGCTTCTGAGGATTCATAGTGCTCAGTATTGAGAATTAGATCGTACAAAGACCATTCGTTCGGGTCACTTCTAAATATTGAGCGTATAAGATTTTCCCTGTCGTGGTCATATTTGACGATAAAATCCTGAGCTTCACTCTTGGTGAAATTATAACGCTCCATGATCCTTTCAACTCGCAAATCAAACGGAGCGACAATTCGACACTTGAATATTCCAGGTGTTCCCCTTAGAACAACCTGAGCCCCTCTACCAACCAAAACTACATTCCCAGTGCTGGCCTTCTCAAAGGTCAAGGCCTCAAAAAGACTGGTGTAGGACGGCCTGTCAAAAAAAATCCTTTCAAAAAACCCTGGGCCGTGTTCTGTCTCGTAGAGATCACAAGCACGGCTGTATTCCGGGTCACAGTTTTGAGCCAACTCATGAACTTGATCCCTTCCAACCAGTTCAAGTTGCATCCTTCTAGCCACGGTAGCCGCTATGACGTCGGCATATGAGCCAACAAGCCTTGATATTGTTACTATACGCATTTTACCCTCACAATTTCGTTGCGAAGATTCGCCATTTCTAGGTCAGATCTAGAACTTCTTTAAGATCAAACAGCCAAGCGGAGGTAACGTCAGTCTTAAATGTTGACTATATCCATGGTGAGGTTTCGGAATAGTCCTGATGACACCACCATTTCCGACATCACTTCCTCCATAATATGAAGAGTCGGAGTTAATCACTTCGACATAATCACCATCCGTTGGAACCCCGACCCTATAATTTTCTCTAACAACAGGTGTAAAATTCAACACGCACAACAGAAAACCCTCAGGCCCCTTCCTTAAATAGGATATGACGCTATTAAAATGGTCGTTGCAGTCTATCCATGAAAATCCTTCGGGTTTACAGTCCCACGTCCACAATGAGCTATCAGACAAATACAGGGCTCCTATGTCCTGAACAAATTTGGAAAACTTTTGATGCGGAGTATATTCTAGAAGATAATTTTCCAGGCATGATTCATGATCCCATTCATTCCAGGTCCCCAATTCCGAACCGGCCATCAACAATTTCTTACCTGGATGCGTGTACATGTAGGCGAAGAGCAATCTCAAATTAGCAAATTTTTGCCATTCATCTCCAGGCATCTTCCTGAGCAATGAACCTTTGCCATAAACGACCTCATCGTGTGACAACGGGAGAATGAAATTCTCGCTGTAGGCGTACATCATCGAGAAAGTAAGATCGTTTTGATGAAAGCTTCTATGGATCGGGTCTTTTGAAAAATATTTCAGGGTGTCATGCATCCACCCCATGTCCCATTTAAAACCAAAACCCAATCCACCTAAATATGTTGGAGTAGTTACACCTTTCCATGCCGTTGATTCCTCAGCTACCGTAAAGCAACCAGGAAATCTTCCATAAACTGCTCCATTAAATTCCTTAACAAATTCTATGGCTTCTAAATTTTCATTCCCCCCATACCTGTTGGGGATCCATCCCCCTTCGTTTCTCGAATAATCCAGATATAGCATCGATGCCACTGCATCAACTCTCAGGCCGTCGATATGGTATTTATCTAACCAAAACAGAGCGTTGCTGACCAGAAAATTCCTGACTTCATTTCTGCCATAATTGAAGATCAGAGTTCCCCAATCCTTGTGCTCAGCTTTTCTGGGGTCTTCATGCTCATACAAGGCCGTGCCGTCAAACAGCCTCAGACTAAAATCATCTTTGGGAAAATGCGCTGGCACCCAATCCAGTATAACTGCTATGTGCTCTGAATGGAGATAGTTGACAAAGTACTTGAAATCATCTGGAGTTCCAAATCTACTCGTAGGAGCGAAATATCCCGTAACCTGGTAACCCCAAGAGGCATCAAATGGATGCTCCATTATGGGCATCAACTCAACATGGGTGAAACCATATTTCTTGCAATGTGAAGCTAATGGCGCCGATAATTCTCGATATGAAGCCCATCGATAATTTTCTTCTGCTACTCGCATCCATGACCCTAAATGAACTTCGTAAATATTCATCGGATGGGACATCGGATTACGTTTACTCCTGATCGACAACCAATCGTCATCCGACCAATTGAATCCATTTATGTCCCAAACGATAGACGCTGTGCCTGGCCTCAATTCCATGTAGAAGGCAAATGGATCAGATTTTATCCTTATTTCACCTCGAAAAGTTTTCAACTCATATTTGTAAAGAGTGTCCAAACCAATACCTGGAATGAACAGTTCCCAAATTCCTGAACTACCCATGCTTCGCATCGGATAAAGCCGACCATCCCAATTGTTGAATTCACCTATTACGCTCACCCTTTTGGCGTTGGGAGCCCAAACTGCGAACGAAATCCCATTTATTCCATCGAGCTGTCTTTCATGAGCACCAAGTTTGTCATATAAATTGTAATGCTTACCTTCTCCAACAAAATGCAGGTCTTGTTCCCCAAGAGTAGGCATGAATTGATATGGAGACACATTAGTCCAGCTTCTATTGTCTAAAAAGTAGAACTCCAAAATGTGTGGCAATGGTAGCTCATATCCAGGCAACCAAATCCAAAACAGACCTGCGGGGCCTGCGTGTTCCATCTGTATTCTTTTAGAACCTACAATAACTTCACATTTTACTGCATCTGGATGAAAGCCTCTTATTATAACGCCGTCTTTTCCGTGTATACGTCCATAATGAGCGCCTAGAATACTGTGGGGGTCCGAGTGCTCTATATTTATCAGTCTGTTAATGTCCTCCATGGTTATGCCGTAGAGGACTCCGTCTGCGATCATAATTTTTTCTCTTGTTGTTCCAGAGTTTTTGGGACTTTTCTAATGAAATCTTAGCTCTTTTTGATGAGCAAGAAAAAGTCACCTTCTGTTAATATGTCATTAAAGGAATCCAAACTCAATATGGAAAAGTGATTCAATTGTCTTATTAATCCATTTTGTTGTTTTCAGGAACATTTTCTTGTTTGACGTATAGAATCCTATTACAGTTGGGACAAGTCAGAAATTCCTGTTGCTTCAAGACACGAATATTAAGTTGTGGCGGCACAGACATACAACAAGCTTTGCACGAACCGTTGATCATTTCGGCCATAGCATTGCCTCGGGCCTTTTTGACGATCTGATAACGCTTGAGATATTCGGGGTCAACCTCCACAATTATAGTTTCCTTCTGAGTTAGTAAAGCCGTCACGGACTCCTTGGCGGTTGTTATCAATTGGTCGGTTTCGCCCTTTTTTTCCACTAAAATTTTTTCAAGATTACTCAGTTCTGCTTGCTTTTTGTCTATGGTCTTTTTCAAATCTTCGGTCTGAGTTATCATCTCGAGAATACTTTCTTCTATTTCACCAGCAACTTTTTTGCCTAATTTGATTTCCCGAGACAATGCATCATGCTCTTTGAGATTCTTAATGCTGAGTAATCTTCTCTCGGATTTTTTGATCTTCTCCTGCTCTACCGCTATGTCCTGCTCTTTAGCTTTGAGCTCCTTTTCGATGGCTGCTTGTTGAACCATTGCATCGTCGATTTCATGCCTCAACGACACCATAGACTTCGCCATTTCTTGAAGCTCTAATGGAATCCGGTCTAAATCATTTTGATAATGATCTATCTGTAAGTCAATTTCTTGAAGCTCTACAAGCTTTAATAAAAGGTCTTTCAACTAGCATCCCTCCTGGTGGGCTTTATAAAATAAATGGGTCCTTTTCATCATGGCATTCATGACACACCATCTGGGCTCCCATGTTCTTAAATTCATTTTTAAAACTATCCGCCATCAACCTTACCGCATGCTTTTCCATACCGAAATGACCCGCATCTATCACTGAAACCCCACAGCGTCTGGCATTAACCGCAGCATGATACTTTACGTCTCCAGTAATCA
>JBFXII010000306.1:0-4350 GCA_050176095.1 Desulfomonilaceae bacterium | reverse complement strand
ACGTTTTGTCATTGAATCGTCGCGAAGATTCATATGAATGTTCCCATGATTCCAATCTTAATATATATTTAATTTGTAGAGGGACATCGATCTGGATTAATTTTTTGGATCGTAATTGATTGATTTCGGCCGATTACGCAATTTTTTCAGGAGGAGGTATTGTCGGATGAAAAGCCTGCTCATGGCGCTTGTAACATTTTTGTCGTGGGTTGTTATGATTCCCGTCTGCTCGGCTGATCTCGATCAGATCATGGCCAAGAGAGAATTGAGCCACCTCGGAGTTCCTTATGCCAATTTTGTTACAGGCGATGGTGAAGGACTTGATGCCGCAATAATCAAACTGTACTGCAAAAAGATTGGCGTAAATTATGTTTATGTGAAAACGGACTGGGATACTGTCATAAGTGATTTGTCGGGCAAAAAATTCAAGATGCAGGGCGGAAAGGTGGAAATCACCGGAGAAACTCCTGTAAAAGGGGACATCATTGGAAATGGCCTGACCGTAATACCCTGGAGACAGCAGATCATCAATTATTCCACTCCTTATTTCCCTTCGGCAATCTGGGTAATCGCCAAGGCTGATTCTCCACTGAAACCCATCCAACCGACTTCTGATCCGAAAAAAGACGTTGAAGCCATCAGGGATCTGCTCAAGGGTAAGGAAGTCCTGGGCATAAAAAATACGTGTGTAGACCTGGATTTGTACAATCTTTCAGAGTCAAAACCAATTTATAAAGAAGGCATTACTCTCAATGACCTGGCTGCAGCACTAATTAAGGGCGCCGCTGAGATTTCGATTTTGGATGTTCCGGATTCGTTGGTTGCCCTTTCAAAATTCCCCGGAAAGATAAAAATACTCGGATCTATAACAGGCAAACAGGATATGGGATTCGGATTTTCAAAAGAGTCTCCGCAATTGCTCGCGTCATTCAATGATTTTCTAGCTGAACTCAAGGCTAGTGGTGAACTCAGTGAGCTGATTCTGAAATATTATCCAGGTATTGATAATTACTTTCCAGAAGTCTTAAACAAATAGATAAGTAGGCGCCCATGGCAGCGTCTGGCAACTTCGCAAAAAGAATCAGTCTGACTCACAAAATAATTTTGTTCTGTATTGTCCTGGTTCTTTTCTGTACTGCCAGTATTTATATGCTTTTCAGCCTTTTCTCGACGTCCGAATTGTTGGCGCAAGCCAGAATGGACACTTTTGTAAACGAATTTGATGGTAGAGCCAACAGCATCAAAGAAGACCTCAACTACAGGCTGATTGATTTCCAATCCCTTCTCACCAGCCAACCTATATCAGCTTATTACCATAGCGCCGCCTTGGGCATGTCGAAACAGTACGGATTACTGATTGCCCTGGAGGACATGAGTGAAGAATTTACCAGGACACAGAACAACACCAGGGATTCCGGACATTCGGCATATTCGGCAATAGCCTTTTACGATATCCAGGAAAAACGGGTAATCGCCCAAAGTTCCAATCAAGGAATGGAGGACGGTAATTCAGATGGTCTAATAAAATGGATAGAAAGCGGATCATGGCCTGGATCTGAGAACGAACGTTTCGATGTAAGTTCAGAAAACGGCGTCATAATAATGGGGCCGTATCGATATAGGGAGAAGGTCGTAGGCTACCTTTTCATGAAACTCAGCCTTGAACCCTTTACAAGAAAGCTAGGCTTGAAACACGGTCAAAAAATTGACGATTTCAGCGCACTAATAAATTATGATTGGACAGTTATAGCAGGCCCTTCATTCATCGAAGGAAAATATGTCAATAAACATGTCGGTTTTAACTTTCCCAACCCACAAGACGGTGTCTATAAGTCCTTAAGATGGCTGGACAATTCATCAGGACCGCTGATTGGCGCCATCAGGGGGCTGGGTTCGAGCGGTCTCTACATTCTCTCCGTGGCGCCTCAATCCAGATACCTCGCCGGACACTCATCTTTTTCCTGGATGCTTGTCATAGGAACCCTGGTTCTCGGTATAACCTTTCTGGTCGCTGTAATTATGAAGGGCGCCAGAGAGAGACAGTTCATCTTTGAACAACTCAATCAAGCTCATGCAAATCTTGAATCACGTGTTCTCGAAAGAACCAAAGAACTTGCAAAGATTAACGACGAACTGAGAGCGGAAATTCAGGAAAAACAGCGCGTCGAAGCGGCCTTAAGACAAACCGAAGAGCGCTATCGCCAATTTGTGGAGAACGCCTCTGACATCATCTACCAGACAAACGCAAACGGGAAATTCATCTACGTCAACTCAGTCGCGGTCCGCATTACAGGCTTTTCAGAAGATGATCTTTTAAAAAAGAGATATCTGGATCTTCTACCGCCTGATTTCAGGCAAACGGCAAAGGACTTTTATGAAAAACAGGCCTTTGACGGAGTCAAAAACACATATTTCGAAATCCCTGTCATCCGAGCCGACGGTAAAAAAATATGGATAGGACAAAATGTCCAGCTCATTGTCGATAACAAGGGATATATAACCTTCCAGGCCATAGCCAGAGACATAACGGATCTCAGGAATGCTATGGAAGACCTTCAGCGAGCTAACGAGATTCAGAAAAAAATTCTCGACACTGCCGCTACTGCGATTTTTACTGTTGATGTCAACAGACGAATTTCCAGTTTTAACGAGGAATTTGGACGTATCACCGGATATACCGTCGATGAGCTTGTAGGAGAGGAGTGCACAAGGTTTTGTGAAGAACCATGCGTTCATAGCTGTGGCCTTTTCAACGGCATCAATGAAGGGCCTATCTTGAGATTGCACACAAAATTGATTCACAAGGATGGCTCCATTCTAAACGTGCTAAAAAACTCCGACCTGATTAGAGACGAATCAGGGCAAATTGTCGGAGGAATTGAGTCGTTTATCGATGTAACGGAATTGATAGAAGCCCGGGAGCAGGCAATTGCGGCTAGCGTGGCCAAGAGCGAATTCCTTGCAAATATGAGCCATGAAATAAGAACTCCCATGAACGGTATCATAGGCATGACCGAGCTGGCCCTCAACACTAATCTGACTGATGAACAACGGGACTATCTTGAGGCTGTCCTAGGAGCCTCCGATTCCATGATGATGATCGTAAATGATATCCTAGACTTCTCTAAAATCGAGGCAGGAAAATTTGAACTCAGTTTTTCTGATTTCAACATTCGTGAGTGCCTGGAAGAAGCTGTCGGTGTTCTAGCTTTGGGGCCGCAAAGAGAAAAAGATATCGAAATATCATGTTATATACACCCTGAGGTTCCTGAAAGTCTCAACGGAGATCACGGCCGTTTACGACAGATTCTGCTGAACTTGTTGGGTAATGCGATCAAATTCACTTCCAAAGGTTTTGTCACTCTAAAATTGGAGCTAGTTTCAGAAGGACCCGGAAGCGTTCTTTTACAGTTTTCAGTGGCGGACACGGGAATCGGGATTCCTCCACAAAAACTGGAACATATATTCAAGCCTTTTGAACAGGTGGATTCCTCAACATCTCGGCGCTATGGGGGAACCGGACTGGGACTGACCATAGTGTCACGCCTGGTGGAATTGATGAAAGGAAAAATATGGGTTGAAAGTGAAATCGGTAAAGGAAGCACATTCTATTTTCAGATTCCTTTCGCCAGACCACCTAAAACCGATCCCGACATCGTCAAAGGTCCAGAGGAAGTAACCGCCCTAGAGGGACTAAAGGCCTTGATAGTCGATGACAATCCCATAAACAGGATTATCCTAGTCGAAACCTTGAGCCTTTGGAAAATTGAGCCCCAAGAGGCTTCCAACGGCTCAGAAGCTATAACATTAATAGAAAATGCCTCCAAAAATAACAAACATTTCGACATCATTCTTCTGGATGTTCACATGCCGGATATGAATGGTTTTGAGCTTGTCGAAAATCTGAGGAAAACGCCAGAAATATTTTGTGGCGCAATATTGATTATGACTTCAGACCCAAAGATTTTCGATGCTGACAAATGCAAAGAGTTTGATGTGAACGGCTATGTCACCAAACCCTTAAAGAAATCTCAGTTGCTCAAGGAAATGGTTTCGGCTCTGTCTCCATCAAGGTCTGAAATCTGCAAACGTCCCAAAAGGCAAACAATTATGGAGGCCTCTAGCGCCAGGAGCCTGAAGATCTTGTTGGCCGAAGATAACCCCACAAATCAAAAGTTCATGAAGACCATGCTGAACAAGATGGGTCACGAAGTCACTGCCGTGATAAATGGCAAAATCGCTCTTCAAACTGCCCAAGACCGGCAATTCGATCTAATCCTAATGGATGTGCAGATGCCGGAGATGGATGGATTTGAAGCTACCGACCTTATAAGGCGCTATGAAGATCAA
>JBFXII010000305.1:0-4370 GCA_050176095.1 Desulfomonilaceae bacterium | reverse complement strand
CCCCAGAAATGTGTTTTTCTTTCATCAAGGATTTAACTTCAGCGACGGTCATGGATGGATCAACAACTATAACATCCGTGGCCATCACGTCCTCTACTCGAGTCGTGTAGATCAATTCCTGAACTTTGGTAATTTCTTGAACCGCCATTTTACCAAGTGTCGTTTCTAATTTTAACAACCCCAAGTCCAGGAAGCCCCACGTGGTAGAGCCTCCCACAAGCTTCATACATGGTATAGCTTGTCCTGATTAGGGTTATTCCTAATTCACGCGCGAGTTCGACCGTCTCTGGAGGAGCCTTTTTGTCCCTGACCAGAACTATTGCATTTATACCGGCCATTTCCGCTGTGCGGACGACCTGTGGATTGGTTAATCCGGTCAACAGAGCCATTCCCGGACTACCGAACGCAAGCACGTCACTCATGAGATCAGCCGCGCCACCCGCCGGAATTTCTTCATCTGGTCCGTGATTATCCAAAATGATCTCAGCATCCAAGACTTCGATCAATTCTTTGAGTTTCATGTAACACCCGGAGCCGAATGTTTTAAGTAGTTGATATGAACACCCTTGTTCGATGATGTCAATAGAGATGAGTTTGAAATTTCGCATTACTCGAGATTATCAGTTAGTACAGGTGAATTAAGCCTCAACACCAACTACTTCATACATTTTTGTACCTTTCCAGAATTCTTGCTACCATAATGTAAGGTTCAGAATGGCCATGGCTATATTTGATGTCCAAAATTCGACATAATATCAATTCCTTGAACTTAACATCTCATTGGCTCATCCTTTGCATCCAGATGGATCAGACAATGCTGCGCGGACTAATAGGTGGATGAACAAACCTTATGAAAGCGAAAATCAATGAGTTGAAGTCAAAAGTTCTCGACAATCTGAGCAAAATAATGGGCCACGCCCTAAATCTGGAAGAAACCCTAAATAAGATCCTAGAAATACTTTCAGAAGACCTTTCGATGAACAGAACCGTAGTCACAGTGTTTGATTCCGACACGGAACAACTCCATACGGTAGTCTCATATGGCTTGAGCCCGCAACAGAGCGAACAATCAATATATGGACTTAACCATGGTGGTCTCGAAACAATTTTCAGAGAATGCAAACCTTTTCTGGTCCGGGAAATCGGCTCCAAACCTCTCTTTGTCAATAAGAAGGCACGTCAAAATATCAATAAGCACGAAATATGGCTTATGGGAACTCCCATCACACTTAATGGATCGGCCATAGGAATTGTGAGTGTGGATCGAGTATTTGGAGAAGAAGTTCCTTTTGAAGAGGACACACGGTTTTTGTCTATTCTCGCGACTTTGATGGGTCAAGTAGTAAGCATTAAACGTCAGGTGGAGCAACGAGAATTCGGTTTACTCAAAGCCAATGAAATCCTGAAAGAGCAAATTTCAGTCAAGATGGAAAACTTTTTCTTCACTGCCAAGAGCCAAAAGATCCTTGAAGCGCAAAAATTAATCAAGAAGGTTGCTCCAACACAGGCTACGGTATTACTGTTTGGTCCCTCAGGAACTGGAAAAACTCTTGTAGCCCAAATTATTCACGAGCTAAGCCCCAGAAAAAGATACCCCTTCATAAAAATTAACACTGAAGCTTGTCCTGAGAGTCTCTTGGAAACGGAGCTTTTTGGTCAGGAAACGGGCTCTTTTTCACGAGCTATTCAGACAAAACTCGGAAGAGTTGAGGAGGCTAATGGAGGCACAATCTTTTTGAATGAAATTGGGGAAATCTCTCTGCGTCTCCAGGCTAAATTTCTGCGATTACTTCAGGATAGAGAATTCGAAAGAATAGGATCTACTAGGATCAGAAGAGTTGACGTTCGAATTGTCGCCGCTACAAATCTGGATTTGGAATCCGCTGTCAGTGAAGGCCTCTTCCGTGAAGATTTGTACTACAGGCTCAACGTCTTCCCAATTCGAGTGCCTAGTTTGCCAGAAAGAGCGGAGGACATTCCTGATCTTGTCAATTTTTTTTGTAGAAAATTAGAAAAGGAATATGGGGCACAACTACGTTTCACCGAAAGCGCTTTAGAGACGCTGTCAAGATATTCCTGGCCCGGAAACATCCGGGAGATGGAAAATTTGATGGAACGATTAGCCATAATGAATGAACATACGGTCATTGAAGCCAGAGATCTTGACCCTTATATTTCCTATAATTTCAATCAATTGAACAGTGAATTGGATCTCATCGAATTAGATAGCTTGCAGGAAATGGAAAAACGAAGCGTCTTGGCAGCCCTCGAAAGAAACAATTGGATACAATCCAGGGCCGCCAGAGATCTAGGCATTACCTTGAGACAAATGGGATACCGAATAAAAAAATTTGGCCTAGAAAATCCACAACCTCCGGATTAAAAAGTTTCAACACGTCTTGCCCTTAATCTGTCCATAATACGTCGAAGACGTCAAAGCTTTTCTTCTGAAACATTTCCAGTGAACCTGTCAAACCATCAACTGCTGTTGATAAAGTTGGACGACTTGTCCAGAGAAATCATAACGGTCTGACTGAATATATGCGGGCTCTGTTACATGTTGATATAACTAGACAAACTTCCACTGCTCATCCACGTTACAATCTGATTAACTGTTAGAAAAAGTTAGCGAAATGTCCCTCAGAGCTGCAGTTGCCAACGAGTTATCAACAGGTGATGTGGATGGACAGAACTTTTTCACAAAGAAGCGCTGTGATTAAGATAGGTATTTCATTATACCTAGAAAACTCCTGCGGTGATTGAGCTATTCTTCAAGTCCTTCACTTTAGGAAATCGTGGCAAAATGATTTGTCTTGATTCAAAGTGGAACCGTTTAATGAAGGTCTAATAGAATTTCTCCCCGGAAATGGTTTCGCAAAACAGGAGACAACTCAGTCCGCTTAATCACGCTCATTCTTGTTTTCAAATTTGCCAAGTCGACCATAATATTGCTATTATGATATTCTGAAGTCTGGTCAATTGTGAGAGTCCAATTTGAAACACCTTAATTATTTGTCGAAATACTCCAGAAAGATATCGTTGACGACATATGATCCTAAAATATTGTAAATATTAAAAATGTTCTTCGCGAAGCTGAGGATCCTAATGAGAAATTCATTCGTTATTTTATTTGTACTGCTATCATCAGTCCTCGCCCACGCTATCGAGCGTAACTGTACCATTTCGCAGGATGCCACGGGCTATTATGATTCGGGTAACTACCGCGACATGCTCTATCTGAGGAATTCGTCTCTCAGCGCCTGGAGTTCAAGAATGGCCAGAGATGTGCTTGAATGGAGAGCCAAATTGATCCCAACTGGAGCAACAGTCGATGTTGTAGAAAATCAGGGAGATGCTTTGGTTATAAGCTTCCAGGGAAACAAGTATTATGTAATGCCCGACTACGTAGATTGTCCGTAGTGATTCCACAAAGAGCTCAGACAATGGAAAAGATCGAAGACGAATCTCGCAATATCGAAATAGTGGATGACCGAGATGAAAAAGGCTCTGGTTTTGATGACGAAGATAGACAGGACACCACTTATGTGGTTGAGGACAGCTATTTTTTCAGCAGCAATGATGACAATGATGGATGCTTGACCGTAATACTCATTATCGCCTCCATACCAGCTTTGCTCTACTGGCATCTGGCATGATTTCTAGCTCTAGATTACCGTCAACTCATCGAAAGCGCTTCATGTCTCAAGGTGCCGGCTCTTAACAACACAATACTTGATTTCCAGGAATCGATAGCCGAAGCTCCGCAAGCTCGCCTGAACAGGCAGTTGTCGTTTGGACAATTCTCATGCCTGTTGTAGCATTCCGAGTAACCATTGTTTTTTTGATGCCGGTGTACTTTATCCTCATGACGCTGAAAACATTCTGGACAGATACCGTGACTTATATCGAGGCAGTTATCGAGATTTAGCGCTGAAAAATCTATTTGGTCCGATTCTTCCGCTGTAACCCAAATCCTCTTACATTCTATACAGGAATATATCATCACATTATCTCCAATATTTTCGAGACTATTATCTAATTAAATTAAACTCAATAATTGATTATCAATCTATCATACTATTATGTTAGTATTCAAGTGATACCATTTAAGTCTAAGATTTAATTCAACCGCATCCACATACTTTTCTCATAAGTTCTTAACAGCAACGCATTATACTTCCGATTGTTAGGCCAGTACGATCGAGGTGTCCGTATCTGACCTAAATCGACTTTTATTATAATAGATAAAATTTGAGGTAAGGTCAACATGCGCAAGAAATTGTCATATCATGAAAAATATTTATTGTTTTAATTCTAATAAAAATTTTGCATATATTTCACAAAATTTCTAAACATGTTATTCCCTAATT
>JBFXII010000304.1:0-4411 GCA_050176095.1 Desulfomonilaceae bacterium | reverse complement strand
TCCACCATTAAAAGCAAAATCAAGCTCATAAACTTCGACTTTATGATCTGTGTTAGGATCGGCGTCATTAAGCAATCGAATCACATAGATTCCCAAAGGATCCAAATAGAATGAGCCAGGTTCTAACTGGGTAGGCTTATCAGACCTTTTCAAAAGATATTTCTCATCAACCATTACAAAAGCGTTAGCCAATGTCATTGGCCTCAGTCCCCTGTGAACCCACGACTCACCCTGTTTTCTCCACGTGTTTAGCGTCACGCTTCCCTGAAGAATAACCTTTTGTTTGTCCACTCCCTCGTAAACAATGGGCGCATCTTTGACGCCCGAATCTCCCCCCATCACTTGCTCGCGATAAACTCCCGGATGAATCAACGCCTTGTCTCCGGGTTTAAGAACCTTCGATGCTCGTGTAATCGATTTGAAAGGCTTCTCAACAGATCCCGGATTGTCATCCGATCCATTTATGCAGTCCACATGATATTCTAATGAAAAAGAAGAACCAGCTACACACAGGGAACAAAACAGAACTACCATTAATATAACTGATGGTTTAATAACTTTAACTACCCGACTTGAATCTATAGAATATTTCATGGCTGCCTCATATCTGCTTTCGGAATCCATTGAACGGACGGGATTAAGACATTCTCCGGATGAAACTATTCGCTGCGTTTTTTTACCGCCTGAATCAGAGCTCGAGTAATAATGATGTCATCGTCGGTCAAATACGCGAAATCTTCATTGAGACTTTTGCGACCGATGCCTGAATAATCCAGTGTTCTTATATCCGTAACTATATCGAAGCCATTATTTTTCATCAGATCAATGTGCACAGAATAGGGAGCCCTGTTGTGAAGGTAAGGACGATTTCCCTGCATGAGCCGCCACAAGAACTTCGAACAGCCCCAATGACCATTCCATTCTCTAGTCATGCCGTAATTGGAGAAGTCCACGAAATGTGACATCCAGGCTCCCGGTCTTAACCACTCGGAAAAGCAGGAATAGACCTCGGGAAGGTCTTCAACCACTTGCAACACTACAGTAGACATGATCATGTCAACCGATCGAGGCTTCAACATATTTGAACCTTTAAAGGGGTGCAAGTATATGATTTCTATCCGACCTTCACCTGATATAGCCTCGCCGGTAATAGCCTTTCTCAACTGGGCCTTGATTTGCTCTATTCTAGAATCGTCCAGAGTCTGCTCAAGAATGTCATCAGTCAGAACATTGCCCGGAAATCTGTCAATGGTCTTACGAGTGCCCCGTTCTTCTTCAGGATCCTTTCTCGACCTGAAGAATTCGACAAGCTGATCCAAAGCCCTTAAATTAGCCTCTAATTTTGCATGAGGCAGTTCATCAATCGCATAATAAACATCGGCGCCGCACAGAAGCGCCGCTATGCCTACTCCAAAAGAAGTTCCAGGACCTAATTCCGCCACAATTTTGGGGAAAGGATCGAGCCCGACCTTATGAGCCTGGCTCAAATGAGCAAGATAGGTGGAATAACAATATTCTGCGTCAATGGAATGAGTCACATCAGAATATCGCATTATTCCAGGTATATAACTTATTAGTCCTTTGGCGATTGTTTCCCATTCCGGCGGTAGCTTGGAGAGCGCTTTGAGAAAATGCTTTTCTACTTTTTTCAATGACATGTTCTTCTATTTATCAATGTTTCAGATATCGGTTTGAAAACGACACGTGTTGAAAACAACTTTCGTAGATCAGTATAAGGAATGTCAACAATTCTAACAAACATGACTTTCTCAAGACTGTCAATTTTCGATGTATGGAGGTGGCAAATGAGTAAGAGCTCCAAACAATTAATGGGGTATATCAGTTTTTATAAGCCTTCCTTTACTTAATCAGAACAGTCTTTAACGGATAAATCCAATCTCTTGACAATTAACCGTGCCAAGTGTTGATTCCACATGGCCGTGGGATGGCCATCCTTAGCGATCGAATAACCTTCGGTTCTGAATTCTTCTCTGCAGCTAAAATCCAGTATGGGAACACCGACCGCCTTCAAACGCCTCGCCACCTCCTGGTCTGTCTCGTCTACTCCGGGAAGAAGCATGAAATATGTTTGAGAATCCGGAAAATAGCCTTTGAATAGTCTGAAGGATTCCTCAATTATTTTTGCTGTAAGCGTAAAGTCAGCGTCAGAATACTTAGGCGGCCAATCGTATCGCCTCAAGAAAAAATCAGCCAGTTTTATATTGAAAAAAAAGTTGTAAAACCAGGATCTGGCAGGACGGCCGGTTTCAAAATCTTTATCACGCTGCAAATTTCCATCATTATCCAAATAGAAATAAGGAAAATTCTTTGCCCAGTTAGTCACAGCATAATAGGTTCCGATAGCCCTGGGAACGTGAGCGGGGCTATAGATCACGATGCCAGTACGCTGCTTAATCTGTTTTGCAAAATCAGGATCCTGAAGCCGGACTAGCATCTGCTGTGGACCATACCCGGAGTATCCGTAATTATAGGGCATGTAACACGGAGCCTGCTCACCTGCAAAATAGGGTAGGGTTTGATTATCCTCTAGCCCCTCTCCGAATGCGAAAGAACATCCAAAAAAAACAAGGAATTTGTTACGAGCCTGATCATTTTTAATAGGGGTGACCCTTCGGGAAAACTCATCCGTGGTATATGTCACCGAATATATCAGGCTACCATCCCTGTCCTTTTTGATGGCCGTGACTTTCGAATTTGGCCTGGGTTTGTAACCATAATCAGCGCTGGGAACATTAAAGCCTTGGGAATAATCTCCCTGAACAGGAATTCGTTCTACTTGATAGAAAGTTCTGACGATGAACTCCAACGCGCCCAGAACAAGAACAGCTAACAGCAGCCCGAAGATGACAAATTTCGAAAGAATGCTTCTTTTTCTAAATGTTTTCATTTAAATTTCTTGAATGAAAGAATGCTAAATTGCTACCTTTTCAAGCAATAGCCATTTTGGATGGGGTTTAATGCTTTGATAGCCATTATGTTCGACACCAACTCGACAATTTGGCAAATCATCGTTGAAAAAGCAATAGCTTAACAAAACAATTCAGCAGTGACTCCTCGTTCAATTCTCAACAATATCACGAGATGAAAAATGGGCGGTAATTTGTGAACCGGGGCAATTCTTTATGAGATATTATGCTTTCGGTAAAAACTCATAGCGGTTACTATTAATGAGGGTTTTGTCAAGCTCCAGTAAAAACCTTGCCTGATGTAGGTGTGGAACCAATTTTAAGTTAGGAGAGCAAAATGAGGCAGCTACTTCAAAATATGAGAAACGGCGCAGTAACTCTCAACGAGGTTCCGTGCCCTAGTGACAGGGCTGGAAGACTCTTGATACGAACTAGAGCAACACTGGTATCTTCAGGAACCGAAAGAATGCTGCTGGATTTTGCTCGGGCAGGTTTTCTGCAAAAGGCCCGTCAACAACCTGAAAAAGTCAGAATGGTTTTGGATAAGATCAAGACCGATGGCTTGGTTCCAACTATTGAAACAGTTATAAACAAGCTCGAACAACCCATGGAAATGGGATACTGCAATGTGGGTGAAGTTCTTTCCGTAGGCAAGGGTGTCCTTGGGTACCAGCTGGGTGAGCGAGTAGCCTCTAATGGCAAGCACGCCGAGGTGGTGAGCGTGCCGGTAAATCTCTGCGCAAAAGTTCCGGACTCGGTATCAGACGATGAAGCAGCATTCACTGTTCTCGGTTCGATAGCTCTTCAAGGTATACGCCTTACTCAACCCACCCTCGGGGAAATAGTCGTAGTAACGGGGTTGGGACTGATAGGGCTGCTCACTGTGCAGATTCTAAAGGCAAATGGCTGTAGGGTCGTGGGGATCGACCTGGATGAATCGAAGCTTGCCCTCGCCGAACAATTTGGCGCTGAGACAATTAATCTCAAAGCCGGTGAAGACCCGGTTTCAATCAGTCTGGCTCTATCGAAAGGCCGCGGAGTGGACGCCGTGATAGTCACTGCAGCTACTAGAAGTAACGAACCGATCCATCAGGCCGCCCTGATGTGCCGCAAGAAGGGTAGAATTGTTCTGGTTGGCGTGACTGGACTCGAATTGTCGCGTGACGATTTCTACGAGAAGGAACTCTCTTTCCAGGTTTCATGTTCCTACGGCCCGGGTCGGTATGATCCCAATTATGAAGACAAGGGTAACGATTATCCGATTGGCTATGTTCGATGGACCGAACAGCGCAACATGGAAGCTGTGCTCCAATTAATGGCTGATCGCCGATTAAACGTAAACCCACTAATTTCTCACCGTTTTTCAATTGATGAAGCGCCAGCGGCCTATGAGCTTGTCTCCTCCAAGATGCCTTCCCTAGGGATATTACTCAAATACCATGATCAAAATGAACTGATTGACGAAAAAATCCGTGAAACTAAAG
>JBFXII010000303.1:0-4436 GCA_050176095.1 Desulfomonilaceae bacterium | reverse complement strand
TCCCGCGGAAAACCTGCGTGGACGTTTTTACGGCGAATACACCTATGACTGGAAATACGGCCCGGAATATGATCCGGTCAGCCACAGGTTCTATGTCACATGGCGCCACGATCAGGAATTTCTAAATTTGTTGCGGCTGAAGGCAAACGCTAACTGGGTGTCGGACCGCAACTACTTCGAATTCTGGGGCAGCCGTTTTGATAAAAGACTAAGAGTCCGATATCTTGAATCAAACGCGATCCTATACAGCCAGACCAACAATTTTCTGCTACAGACCGAAGCGCGTCACTTCGACAATCTAGACGTGCCCGATAACGCCGTGACGGTTCAGAACGCCCCGATCCTGACCGGCACCCTGTTCGCAAGACAGGCCCCGTACACTCCCTTCTTCGTAAATTCAAGCATCGTCTACGACAATTATCACGCTCCGTTGATGAACCAGGAATGGCTCGGATCTCGCCTGCAATGGGATTCAAGGCTCGCCCTTCCCATTTCCCTCGGACCATATCTCAAATTCGAACCCTCCATGACATACTTCGCCAAGGCTTACGCCGCTGATTACTACGAAAATAATAAAAGTGTCAGCTCGGTGAACGCCATAAGAACGGACCTGTATCAGATCAACACCGATGTCTTTACCGATTTGAGCTCCGTTTACTCGGGTTCGGCTTTGGGTTTCCAGCGGATAAAGCACAACATTCGTCCCCGTGTGGTGTGGACTTACAGACCTTTCAGGAGTTCACAGAAATATCCTGCTTTTGATGATTCTGACCGCATGGGTCAGGTCAGCCTTCTCACGGCGGAATTACGGCAGTCCTGGACCGGTCGCCTCGGTCCTAATGACTACATGGATTTTGCGTCCTTCAGTGTTTCTCAGGGGTATGATTTCAATAATTCAAGATCCCCGGTCGACCCTCTGGGGCAAAGCGCCCTTACAAAATATAACCTGACAAACATGCAGGCCGAACTGTCCATTAAACCTCATTCGCTTCTCGATCTAAAAGCGCAGGCGGAATACGACCCCGTAATGAACAGGGCTCGCAGCTACAGCGTGAACCTCGGCGTCATGGATCATAGAGGCGACACTTTCCAGATCCTTCACCAATTTGCCGAAGATGACCGCAACGAAGATCTTAACCGCCAGACTAACCTCAACGTTCAACTAAAGGTCACATCAGCCCTGGATATCTTTTTCGAAAACCAGTATTCGCATCAGTTCAATTTTGCCTATTTCACAAGTGTAGGACTGAACTATCATCCCCAGTGCTGGAGCGTCCTTCTAAAATATTCAGAAACGCGTGAACAGGATCCTATTACACAAAAAATTAAAGATCCGGACCAGACGGTTTTCATGACGGTGTCACTCTATGGACTGGGGCAGGTTTACAGATTCAGCAGGGATTGGAGCGAACTGCTTGGAGCCCCAATAGAATCATCCGACGTCCAGGCCTTCTAGGTCAAAGATCCCTCAAAATTCTCGACAAGAACGATAAAATGGCAATGCCGAAAAAACCCTCCACAGTAAGGTCCGGAAAGTCCGAAAGACATCAGCCACCGGCTGAATCGAAAGGACCGGGAACAATACTCAACGCAAAGGCCATCGAAAACCTCTTTGAATACGCCCCCATCGGTGTGGCTCTGACCGATACCATCGATCACGGATTTATTCAAATTAATAATGAACTTTGCGAAATGCTTGGATATTCGCGCGAAGAACTGATTGATCTCACAATTCTCGACGTTACCCATGCTGACGATGTGGCTCGCGAACTCAAACTCCTCAACGAAGTCATCAAGAAAAAACTCGCCAGGACAATCTATGAAAAACGTCTTGTAACCAAATCAAAAAAGGTCCTCTGGTCCCGCATCACCCTGTGTCCGATCACGGACAGCCCAAACAGACCGCCGATGGCCCTGAGCCTCATACAGAACATTCAGGAACTAAAAGACCTGGAATCGCGAATGGAAGACCTTCGTAAAGAAATCGAGCTTTTGACCGAAGCCAACAAAAATCAATTGAAGACGCTTCAGGAAAAACTCGAAATTAAAAATGCCGAAAAGAAATCGTTCAGCGAAGATCTCAAAACCATAAAAATGAGGTTCGAAGCCGTAGCGCACGCCATGCCCGACATCATATTTTTCAAGAATAAGGACCTCTCATACACATACGCCAATACTGCCATGTCACAAACGTTCGGCATACCCATATCAGAGATAATCGGCAGAACTTCCAACGACCTGTTTCCTGTCGAATCGGCAAATGAAATAAGGGAAGTGGACCTGAAAGTGTTGTCCGGACAGGTCGTGCAGTATGAGTCAGCGCACTGGCTCAACGGAAAAAAGATCTACTTCGACGAATATAAAGCTCCTCTAAAAAACGCCGAAGGGCAAATCGTCGGAATATTCGGATTGATAAGGAATCTGTCGGATTCGGGCAGGACAAGGGAATTCCTCGAAGATAGGGCCATGGATTACCCCTCCGCGGCTATGCGCGAAGCCATGGAAAAAGCGGCGTTCGCTGCCGAAACCGACAGCATCGTCCTGCTCCAGGGAGAAAGCGGATCAGGTAAGGATTTTGTCGCCAGATGGATACATGACCATTCCAAACGCTCTTCAGGACCTTTCCTCGGCATAAACTGCGCCGCCCTGCCTCATGAACTGGCCGAATCCGAACTCTTCGGTCACGAACAGGGCGCCTTCACAGGAGCCAAAGGACGAAAGCGAGGCCTACTGGAACTAGCCGAAGGCGGCACACTATTGCTCAACGAAATCGGTGAATTATCATTGGCGCTCCAGTCCAAGTTACTCACTTTTCTCGATACCCGGACATTCATGAGAGTAGGCGGAGAGAAAAGCATAAAGGTTAACGCCCGCATCATCGCTGCCAGCCACAGGAACCTCAAAGAAGAAGTGGAACAGGGAAGATTTGAAAGAGCCCTTTTCTACCGGCTCAACGTCCTCTCCATCAATATCCCGCCACTGCGTGAACGAGCCGACGATATCCCGGCGCTCGTCTACGAAATGATGTCAAGGATCGCCAGGGAAATAGAACTCAAGGAACTCCCCGAAATCAAACCTGAAACCCTTGCGGAACTGACTCAGCACGACTGGCCCGGTAACGTAAGGGAACTCAGGAATGTCATCGAACGAGGCCTGCTTGTCTCACGTGGCCCCATCTTCCGCCTGCCGGGCCCACTCTCCGATGATTCAGACCCCTGGTCCCAAAAAATATCCTTCCCCGTCAATAACAACCTCAATCACCTGATACGCGATATCAGAATAAGCGTCTGCGCCGAAGCGCTCCGAAGATCCGCAGGAAATCGCTCAAAAGCCGCAGCCATGCTGGGTGTGTCACGCGACGCCTTCTATCGATACCTAAAGTCGAAGAACAACGCGAGCGTTTCTAAGACAGATATTGACGAATAATGAGCGTTTCTAAGACATATATCTTTTGCTAAGTCGTTATTATTACTAAGTAGGTATTTTTATAGTGTCCTGAATTCGCGCACCTTCATCGTCGCGTTATTCAACATGAACATGATCCTGTTGTGTGCCTGTCACCATAACCTATTAACTTGATTAACTATATTTATTTTATTGTCTGAATGAAGCGTTCTGGCGCCAAAAATGCACCCCTAATCAGCGATCGCAAGGCCTATTGTTACCCCCCCAACAATTAATAAAAATGCCTTGCGATTCAACAAAGCCCCTGTTTCCGGTGAAATCGAGGGGGGGAGTCCAATGAGCCAAATAATTGATCGATCCCTCTTATGATTTCACCGAGGCTTAAAAATTTATACACCTCATAAAGTTGTCCTATCCGCTCAAGCCTGACAATAAAACCACCCCAGCCAACATTATCACCGAACCGGTCAACCGGCTGGCTATGTTGGTTTCACCAAAGAAACGCCATCCAAAGATCACGCCAATCACCATGCTTATACGTTTGACCGATATCATGTAAGCCACCGGCGCCATGCTCACCGCCAAAAAGTGAGTCACTTCCTGCAATGACATAAAAACACCGGCAATCAGGAATATAAGCCCAATTCTGCCGTCCATGACAAAAGGGGCGGATATGAGCTTCACGCGAAATATTCCCACAATCATGAATATCGCTCCAACCAGCCCCGTGATCAGATAACCGAACTGCAGAGCCCCGAAAATCAGGACCCCACTCTTGCCTAATGTGGATGTGACAGCCCAAAGAATCGACACCATCAACATCCTGCGGGCCCCCGAATCCGAAAGCACGGCTTTTACAGGGCCCAGAACACTGAAATTCGATGGATCAACATTTAGAATATATGCGCCCAGAGTCACCAGCAGGACCCCTATCAGGCCCATCGATCCTATCGTCTCACCGAGCAGAACTGAAGCCGTCACGATTGTTATGGCCGGAGTGAACGACAGCAGCGGCAAGGTCAGTGACAGCG
>JBFXII010000302.1:0-4454 GCA_050176095.1 Desulfomonilaceae bacterium | reverse complement strand
AGCTTGTAGGGCAGCGGCAGTCCCCGCCCCCCCACCCCCAATAACCAGGACATCGGTCTCGTAATGAACCTCATTATAGTCTATTGCGTCAGGGTCCAATCTGCTTTTTGCTTCAAATGTATCAGCAATTTCCTGAGCTATTGAGAGACCTTTGCTAGGGCCGACTTTCAATTCCCGTAGGGCGCCTGCCCTAAAATCTGGATGATACTTTTCCAATCTGTCACGACGCTGATCTAAAGTCAGAGCAGGGAATTCCTGTCCATCCTTTTTTTTCACAACTCTTTCAGGACGAGTTTTCTCAACCCTTTTAATCAGTTCCATCAACTCTGAAGTGTAACCCATGAGGTCCTCCGGCCCACTAAATCGTCCAAAATATTACTAGGTTGCGTTATCAAGGGCGATTTTTCGAGAATATCGTCAGATGAAAGATTTATCGTCCGGCGTCCAATCCTCCGGAGCAGTGTGAGGTTCCATCTGTCGCTCAACATAAAGTTTACGCAGTGTTTCCAAATTCGCTTTCATAAGTTGTTCCAGTGGCTTGTCATACCTGCCTGAGTTTATTTTCTCAACCATCTCCGCAACATGCTGGGCTTTAGGCCAAATATGCCGACCCGTAATTCTTCGACACATGATTGCTATGTTATACTGCCCGAGCTCCGCAGGACATCGAGAAGCGCAAATACCACACATCACGCAAGACATTGAAATCTCAGCAGCTTTCTCAACGTCTCCTCTAATGGCTGCCGAAATATATTCCATGACGGATATGTCCATCGGACATGATTTGGTGCATGTGTTGCAACCCATGCATTTGGCAAGTTCGGGATAATATTTTAGCAATGTTTGAGCATCGGGCTTGAGCTCTTCAATATCATAAACAGCACGATTTGCGGGAAAGAACGGAACCATCGTCAAATACATGTTTGGCTGAACAACTGTTTGACAGGCAAGGCCTACATTTATTTTTGCACTACCCGGTGTTCTGTAAACCGTGGCGCAGGCCCCGCATATTCCACCTCGGCACCCACAACCCCTAATTAACTGGTAGCCCGCATACTCAAAAGCCTTTTGAATGGTTAAAGTGCCAGGAACCATGTATCTCTTGCCCATAATGAATATCGGAACAAGATCAGTCCTTGCCGCTGCTTCGCTAGGTGAATCGTGTTGCTGAACAGCCCCTTGAACCATTGCCGACATGAAATCACTTCCTTTCTCGAGAAAACACCTATATCCAGACGAACCAATTTATCGTGCTAGAAAGACTCCTATCACTACTCCCATAATCAATGCGATTAGAGCCATAAAATAATTGTCTAATGAGGTTATCCTGGGGGCCGGCTGAATGGTTTCCGGCACTACCTCGTCTACTATGAAATCTTTATAAGCAGTATCTACTTGCGGACAAGCTAAAATGCATGAATAACACTGCTCGCAGTCCTCTCCAACACATGATTCCAACGCAAAAGACGTCCTTTGTTGAGTCATATCGAATCTTTTGGGATCCTTGCGGAGAACAGGGCAGGAATCAATACAATTCCCGCAAGCAATACAGCCCTTATCTCCTGTAATATCTGATTCACTGTCTTTAATAAAAAGCCTGTGGTACGGTTCCATGCCTTTGGATAGTAACCGGAACCTTGCTACAGGAGGTTCTTTGGTTTGCAGAATTGTATTGGCTATGTCCTTGTTTATATTTTCTTTCGAACTGTCGCGAGTCGTCGTCATGTAATCGCTCCCAAAAAGCGCTTCAGAGTCTAGTCCTAACCATTATGAGCTAAGCTATTAATTTGTCTATTTAGAACTCACCACAAGATCTACCCCGTTCTGAATCAAAAACAGAATTGATCCCTTCCACAAACTTGTGATTTGCCCCTTGAGCCGCATAGGTTCGGGACTGCCGTTTCTTCTTGTAACCGTCCAACCATTCTTGAGTCATTGTTGGATGACACTTCAAACAATTTTCCAAATTGTAACTTTCACGACATTCAGACTTAAATATTCTGGTCTTGTAATGGATCTGTCCGTTGTGGCATCTCCTACAGGTTTTTTCCGAAGGGAAGGACACCATCCACCGCGGATTTGTAGAGAGTCTGTCCCAAGCATCATCCTGAATATTTGTTAATTGATCGAAGGTCACTGGAAAAATCTGTCCACTTCTAAATGCATGCGAGGCCAAGCTATGACATGAATCACATGCCATATGGTTGACTTCTGAGTAGTTGACCTCTTTGTCGATTTTTAATCCCTCTTGATCTTTGTATCGTTCGTGACATTTGGAGCAAGTGTTTTCTCTGGCAAAAACATGCTTTCGATGATCCATTTGCAGGCCAATAAGTTTCAGATCCTCTGTGGGCATATCTTTCTTGAAAACAGCGTTTCTATAAATCGCCGCAAAATGACACGTCTTGCAATTTTCGCTTGGAACTTTCGTTTTATTGAAAAGCCCAGTAATCTGAGGTTTCCGAGGATCAAATTGAGGAACAAGATATGTCACTATATGAAGGATGCCTCGAAACCGTGAAGCTACAGTGTTGTTTGGACTACCTTCGATGTGGCAATCAGCACAAGCGACCAACTCATGTGAGAAACCCTTCTTTTCGGCCAAAAGCCTGTATTTCATCCAGTTAGCATAAGATGCCTCCTGTTTGTGACAGACCATGCAGGTTTGGCTCTTCAGAGATACCTCCCCCATAGCGGCCACCACAATAACAGCTAAAAGCACGCCAACTATAATGCTCACACTCTTGGACATCAGGCAGTTTCCTTCTCAGCCCCAATGCCTTGTTCAAGCTTCTTTTGGCGAGCTGCCTGAAAAGCTGCGGATATAACAAGAGGCCCGGAGTTACCGATCGGACATTTGGTGGCGCAACGTCCACATCCAACACAATACTTTGATAGTTCCATTACTCGGTCATAATTGCCAAGCCTGGTTAAGAGGACCAGACCCATGGGCATTTGGACCCCTTCAACTTCCTTCACTGGGCACACACCGACACATGATGCGCAGTTGTAACAATTAATAGATCGACCAGTGCCTGGAGTAAGCATAGACTGTAGAGCATATTCAAAAACCATGAAGGCAGCAAAAAGTATTGCAAGAGCATTAAGAGTAACCCTGTCGGGGGCCTTGCCAAAAAATGTTTCAAAAAATACTTTGGAAAAGACCGAGTATTCAGGAAAGTCTGGGATCCCTTTAGCCAGAGCTGACTCGATTGCGTTAACGTAACCTGTCAGAGTCTCAGTAGCTCCTCTAAACATTTCAGGTTCCCGTGGTCGGTCTAGCATACCCTTTTCGAGAAGTTCCCTTTGAAATATAGGTATCTGATTGTCTTTAACGGAGATGAGATCAGAATATTCGAGCGTTTTAATGCTAACTATGCGGTTATTCTTTACCTCGACCTCCGTCTTTATTGGCCCCCTAAAACCTTGCCCTTCTCCAACATATTTACCATCAAGGACCTGAGATATTCCCGCGCCCCACGGGCGTTTGATTATTCTAGCTTCATCAACCCTTGTCACATCATAATATGAAATGAAGTACCCAAGTTTTATGAGCAAAACAGTCCCAAACAGATAAAGAATTTTTCGTGAACCCGTCTTTCGGTAATCCTTAAACCAAACAAGAGCAAGAGTAATCGCAATGATTACGAACAGAATGTATCTACTGGATGGAAATAGCGCAGCCACTATGAGCGCATAGAGCACGAGCCTCACTTCTCGAATGTTAAAGGCTGACCACAAAAAACCAAGCGGATCACGCAACGGTCTTGGCAACGTCATCAATGTATTCCTTTCCTACAAGACCTTGCGAGAGCGCTCTTCTAAGGATGTCCTTGGGAATCACGCCGTTAAACATAGCTTTTCTGGTTTCCTGCTGCATAACGCTGAACATTTCGGGTAATGGAAGATATTGCACACAATAACTCTGGCAATTTCCGCAGCGTATGCATTTTAATCCACCATTGCGAATGAAACGATCGTAATCCAAGACTCGTGCGGCAACAACCAGTTCGGCTTGAAGCGTTATCCCGACTGGACAGCGGTCTTGGGTAGCATAGCATGCCCTACATTCATAACAGTATATTGTTGCAGGATTCCATCTGAGCAGTGGCTTTATGACATCGCTGAGCATAGCTGCTACAATGCCAAACAATGCCACTCGGTCCAGATTGATGGTCCAGCCGCGATCCTTAAGATTGGTAAAAAATTGATACCTATGTATGCCTGGCAAAATAAGAGGCTGACTAGAATCTTTCCTTTTTTCGCCTATTTTTGGAGTTTCTTTTTTGTCAGACATTCAATTTTTCCCTAATAATTCGTCAGTGCGGAAGCATCGCCGACATGAGAATACCTGCTATCAGTCCGCCCAACGCCCCTTGAAAAATCTCTTTGGGGGAATTCATGTCTAGCGCCCAAGCTATTATGACTCCCGACAAAATGCCCACAAATGCAAA
>JBFXII010000301.1:0-4486 GCA_050176095.1 Desulfomonilaceae bacterium | reverse complement strand
AGAGGCGCGAACCAAGTTTCTGCG
Source organism: Desulfomonilaceae bacterium (assembly GCA_050176095.1). Lineage (GTDB taxonomy): Bacteria > Desulfobacterota > Desulfomonilia > Desulfomonilales > Desulfomonilaceae > CAITZA01. The sequence goes on along the minus strand of JBFXII010000301.1, from coordinate 4,462 downwards.
GACAAAACATTATATTGAAGTGGTAAGGGTTCATTCAAACGTTTACAAGAGTGCCCGCGCCAAGGGTGGCCAGAATGTCCCGGGGCCTTTTCCGGTTCATGTGATCTTACCTGAAAATTATGAAACTGATGTAAATCGTCGTTACGGAGTAGTATATCTTCTTGGAGGCAAGTCCGGCTGGGACAACGGACCGGAACTCGGCGGGGCGACCTATTGGTCGGTTTGGTGCAAGACTCCTTTGGCTATGGACAACTTGAAGTCCGGAAACCTCACTCCAGCTAGTTTTCAAGAAAATGTCAACGATCAAGAACTCAGGATGTTCAATCAATGGCTACGAGAAAGTCCATACGAAGATGTAATCGCAGTGTCCCTCTGGAATCCCGGAGGTGGAGCCACAGCGCAGTATGAAAAATATTTGATTGACGAAGTAATTCCCTTTATTGACACCCATTACAGAACTGTGCCTGATCGACGATTCAGAGGAATCGACGGAGCCTGCGCCGGAGCGGCTCAAGCCATCATGATTTCGGCTAGACGACCCGAAATTTTCGGATATTGCGGCGGTCAGCAAACAGACCTTGGAAGCTATCCAATGGTTCCAGAAGTTTGGAATAGCAATGTTGCCAGAATCAAGAAGGCCGGAGGTATCGTCTACAATATCAATACCAACAAGAGGGACGGCTGTAACACTTACAGCAACAGAGGCCGATTGTATGAGCTAGTCCAGGACATGAAGGCCGCCGGTTTTCCAGTTACAATTAACGTGTTTGAAAGTTGTGGGCACGGCTACTGTGCCTACAGATACCCTAACGGACACCAGGCGCTCTATTGGTTCTCACGGCAATTCTCCAACAACATGAAAGCTCTTGGCATAAACCAGAATCTTTCATCCTCGGCTACCTCAAACATCCCAAACGATGATTCATCTCAGGGGCAAAAGGCTAGTTCAGCCCAGAAAGCCTCTGATTTCAAAACACCTTGGTAGCCAAAAACTATTGGGTAAGTGAAAATCACCTTCAGTTTGAAGAACATGATTCAACGAAAAACCGGTCACAAATGACAACGACCGCTTTAAGGCATATCGTAATCTCAATTGGGCTGTTATGCTTAATTTTTTCTGCAGGCTGCTCTGATTCCTCTGATAGGAAGCTTTCTCATTCAAAAAATGGTCCGGAAGCCGCTAATCAGGATCAACAGGCTTCTCAGAGGGAAGCGCGAACCGGCGCTTTTACAAAAGAACCCCAAGCCCCTAAAATCACTTCCAATGAGGAAAACCAGGAAGTTATCATAGAAAGAATCAGTAACTTCCTGGTTCCTACTGAATATTTTTCCATCAAATCTAAGCATTTTTATGATGCTATTTGCGCTGTGAGCCTCCCAAAGGATTATTATGATAACCCAACCACCAACTATCCCATGGTATTGGCTTTTGGTGGCGCCGGAGAATGCGCAAAGAGTCCACAGCAAGGAGCTTTAGCCTGGATTTCATACTACAAGGCGGACGAAGCGGCTCATGCGTTAGCGTCAAACAATCTTAAATCTTCTGACTTCAGAGAATTGGTAACTCCTGAGCAGTTGAAGAAATTCAATCGGAGTCTTCACAGGACTCCCTACCAGGGGGTCATCCTGGTTTGTCCATATTCCCCGCTTCTGGGCGCAAATCCGGGTTTTGAAAACTCCGATTACGAGAAATACATCATGGAAGAACTAATTCCGGCGCTAAAGAAACATTACAGAATAGACGTCTCGCGCATAGGGGTTGATGGTGTTTCCATGGGTGGAGCCAGATCGATGTATTACGGATTTAAATACCCTGAGGTCTTTTCCCGCATCGGATCAGTTCAGGCAGCCGTTGGACCATTCATGGAACTATATTCACAACTGATCAGGACCAACGGAGAAAAAATTCGAAGAAACTCTATACAGATTGTCTCTAGCGACGGTGATATATTTCTGAAGTCAGTCGAAAACTTTTCTTCCATGCTAAATACCGTGAAAATAAATCACAATCTTTTAATACTCAAGGGCCCACATGATTACATTTTTAACCAAGGCCCTGGATCTATTGCTCTTTTGGCTTTCCACGCCTCACCTGCCCAAATTCAGGCCAAAGGGCCTGTTCGCTAGATTTTCCCGATCATGATTTCATTCTTCAGCCACCTCTCAAGGACTGGATATGGATGCTTCCCCAATAATTGAAATCATCAATCAAGCGGCTAATGAGGGCATCTTCACCGCCGCCGCCCTGATTGTTCTCAAAGAAAGTAAAACAATTCTAGAAGAATACTTCGGACAGACAGGAATTTCCAACCCGGCGCCTGTAACTGAAGACACCTTATTCGACTTGGCTTCTTTGACAAAAGTTCTAGCAACAACCCCGTGCTGGATAAGGCATCTGGAAAAACATCCCGAAAACCTGGATTCTCCCATAGGAGTCTGGATTCAAGACCTTCCTGAGGATAAACTCGAGATTACACCTCGCCTTCTTTTAGCTCATAGCTCCGGATTGCCCGCATGGAGACCCTACTATTTGTTTGCACTAAATTCCGAACATAAAAAGTTTGTGATAGATCGCATGGTCAGAGAAAACCTCGATTATCCGGTTGGCTCTGGAAGCATTTATTCTGATCTTGGCTTCATTCTTTTAGGGCGCATTCTGGAAGTAATCTCAGGGAAGGATTTTGTAGCGACATGCAATGACTGGATTTATGAACCTCTAAATCTAACCTACAAATTGTTGTTTCGGCCTGACATTAGATCCCGTCAAATTACACAAACGAGACAAGAAGACCCCCCAGGAAAGGTTAATGATCTGAACGCAAGAGCATTGGGCGGGGTCTCAGGCCATGCAGGTCTTTTTGGAACCGCCCGGGGCGTGGCCGAACTCGCCGCTGAATTCTTGAAGAGTCTAAAAACCGATAGTGGCTTCTTTAATCGAAAGATATTAGAAGTTTTTGTAAAACCATGTGAATATGTTCCCGAGAGTTCACGAGCGCTTGGATTTGATACAAATACACAAACTGGCTCATCGTGCGGTTCTTTGTTTGGTAAATCCAGTTTTGGGCATACTGGATTTACCGGAACATCTCTCTGGATTGATCCGGACAGAGATTTGGCGGTTGTTTTTCTTACCAATCGAGTATTGATGGGAGAACCAGATATGAGAATCAAGAAATTAAGGCCCGAACTTCATGACTCAATCATGAGATCCCTTTATTGAATTGCGGATTAGACAAAAAGTCCTGTTCAATACTGTCGCATAAAGAGTCTTCAGAAGAGGACAGTAATTAATAAACCATGACAAAATATATTATTGGAGCAATAAGTATCCTGTAATAAGCGTATGGGGCCAAAGACCATCTCTGGACGAGACCAATAAAGGTCTTGATAGCAAGAGCGGCTGAGACGAATGACACTAAAAAACCTACGGCAAAAAAAGCCAGATCCTGCACTTCGAGAAGCTTCCATGATTTAAGAAGATCATAGCTGGTCGCTGCAACCATTACAGGCACAGCAGCTAGAAAAGAATACTCGGTGGCGGTTTTTCGGTCCAATCCATTGAAAAGCCCACCTATTATTGTTGACGCGGATCTGGACATTCCAGGCCACAAGGACAGGCACTGAAAACATCCTATCATAAAGGCTTGCCCGTAATTCATCTGATCAAGTTCAAGAACCTTCGCCTGAGGTTTATATTTTTCCGCTAAAAGAATACCGAAACCCCCTACCGCTAGCGCAAGCGCAACCGTTCCAGGTCTGAATAGATAAGCCTTAATAGCGTGGTGAGCCAGAAAACCAGAGACTAGAGCCGGCAGGGTGGTCAATCCCAATAGAACAATTCCTCTAATACCTGAGAACCCCTTCATGGCATCTCGTTTCCCAGTTGGGATCAAGTTGACGAATCGCTTCCAATACAAAACCAGCACCGCCAAAATTGCCCCTAGCTGAATAAAAACATCGAAACATGATGCCTTGCTTCCAGTAAAATCCAAAAGATCCCCGGCTATTATAAGGTGACCAGTTGAAGAGACTGGCAAAAACTCCGTCAGGCCTTCCACGATGCCCATCACTACGGCGACCCATAAATCAGTCATTGCTTCTCCACGTGTAACGCCAGCAAAGGCTTAAAAGCTCATCACCATTTGACTCGCCAGAGTTTAAGCCGGTCTCTGAAAAAAGCGATTGCCGTTCAACAGCACGTATTCCTGTGAGCAAACGAATAATAGACATACAACTGTAGCGCTTATATCAGAAAACTCGTAAGTCTAACGGTAAGTCTTTATGTCACTAACGATTAGACATTGTATTTTTCCCTGTAATCTTCTTTATTTTGCGCTAATCAACTCTCTGTCGAAAACCAGGGTAGCATTGGGGGGAATTACCCCTCCTGCGCCAGTCGGACCATACCCGAGATGAGGAGGTATTGTAACTTTTGCTCGGCTGCCAATAGGAAGTAGCGACA
>JBFXII010000300.1:0-4509 GCA_050176095.1 Desulfomonilaceae bacterium | reverse complement strand
AAACACTGGCGTCAACTCCAACGACTGTCATCAAGCCCGAATTAGGAACTAACCCTAAGGAGTTTTACATTCAAGCTGACCATAATCTTATGGGTAGGATCCATTTCACGAATGATTTTAAACAGGGAATCCTAGAATATAATAAGAGTATTCCAAGCCCAAAAGCATCTTATTGGTCCAATAACGGTGACAGATAAATGGATGCCACGGTATTGTATAATGTCCCTCATGAGATTCCCTGGAAGGTCTATATACCTTTATATTTCTACTTCACGGGTTTGTCAGCGGGATCATTCATATTGTCAACGTTGTCCACGGTTTTTGGGATTAAACGTTTCAAACCAATGGCATTGCCTTCAGCCATTATATCTTTTGTATTGTTGTTGCTAGCTCCAGCGTGTTTAATTCTGGATCTACACCAGCCGACTAGATTTTGGCACACACTTGTTCCAGAATATTTCAATCCGACATCGGCTCTATCTTATGGTTCCTGGTTGCTTACGCTCTATCCAATAGCCAATTTGATCTACATATATTTTATTTTTGTGAAGAACGACAGCGTTACAAAGGTCCTGGGAACAATAACAGTTCCACTGGCTATTTTCGTCCATGCTTATACCGGTTTTGCCTTTGCCCTGGTCCGTGCAAGGGCATGGTGGCACTCTGCTCTCATGCCAGGATTTTTCCTCACATCAGCCTTGCTGTCCGGTATTGCGCTATTAGTAATTGTGGCAATGATAATGAACCGATATATGAAAGAAAAACTAGATCCGGAGCTATTTAAAAGTCTGCGTTTGATGATGATTGGCATTTTGTTAATGGATCTTTTCTGGACAGGGTGTTTCTGGTTGACTCTTATGGTTTCTAACGCAGATGGCTATGTGTCAATAATGGTGGCGTTGCATGAAAAATTGTATCTATGGGGAGAAATAGTAGCCGGTATGTTGATACCTCTTGCGATACTACTGATTCCCAAGACTCGCTACAGCAGACCTTGGCTGGTTCTTGCATCCCTGCTAATTATTGGCGGAGTTTTCCTGATGAGGTATTCTGTTGTTTTTATCGGATTTGAAGTCCCATTAAGCTGATGATTTTTTTCTTGAGATGTCAATGACTAAACTGTCCCGCCGAGATTTCATGAAGACCGCCACTTTAATGGGTGGGGTTTCCTTGTTTGCTGGTTGTAGTTTTTTTCAGGATTCAGGACATGTTCCTCAATACATCAAGGGAGCTCCAAACTCAGATCCTCTGGAAAGTCTGAGAGGGATCCAAAACCTTTTCACAGTTTGCGACTTATGTGAGGGGAAATGTGGTATCTCGTGCCGGGTTGCCCAAGGAGCAGTAGTCAAGATAGGAGGGAATCCATACCATCCTATCTCAAAAGGTGATCCTCTTCCATTTAATACTCAGATCGAGCAGGCTTCTACCGTTGGGGCGTCTGTTTGCGCGGTAGGTTCAAGCGGAATACAGACTCTTTATGATCCATTTCGAATAGCCAAGCCTTTGAAGAGGATTGGAGAACGCGGCTCAGGGAAATGGAAGTCAGTAACTTGGGATGAAGCTCTTACAGAAATTATTAATGGTGGTAATTTGTTTGGCGAGGGGACGGTCCCGGGAATTAAAGCCAGCCTGAATTCTAGGGAGGGATTAGGGTTTCTTGTGGGACAGGCCGACTGGGGGGCGCTGACGTACATAAAAAGCTTTCTTTCATCGTTTGCTGGTTCAGAACTCTATAGAGACGAAGCAGCTCTGTACGAGGAAATGGTCCGAGAAACAAACGAATCCGTTTTTGGAAAAGAATATGCAAGTGTAAGCGCCAACTACAATAAGGCCCGTTGTCTAGTCAATTTTGGGGCTGCGCCATTAGATTCAGGAATACCTTTAGTTTCGGTGGCTAGAGACATCGCAAATGCCCGAGCGTCTTTTCCGTCTCTTAAATGGGTAGTAATTGATCCACGCCAATCAACATCAGGCTCGAAGGCCGACATATGGTTACCAATAATACCGGGAAGAGATCTTAGCTTTGCGTTAGCGGTAATGAAAGCGTTGTTTGATCGATTTCCTCAAGCAATTCGATTTTCCAAGGATTCAATCAAGGGGATCGTTAAAGAACATTCAATTGCAGAATATGCAGAAAATGCTGGATCTTATGAAGCTGCCGCAATAGAGGTAGCGCGATATATTGCTGAAGCTGGGCCAAATTCGGCGATCATCCCGGGCTCAGGAGTATACGCTCAACAAAACGGTAAAAAAGTTGCCGAAGCGATTCTGTGCATTAACCTCTTGGTCGGTTCGCTACCGGGTCGAGGTGGTCTGACATATTCCAATCATTCATTTTTTCAAGAAGCAGAAAGACGTTTTTGGGGAACGTCAGAAAAGAATTTTTCAGAATCCAAGCCGGTAGTTCCCTGCAGCTCCTTAATACTATGGTCGGCTGATCCAGCCTATTCTACCCCAAGCTTTGGACCTCTTTTAAGCAATACCAAGAACTTTCCACTTGTTGTGGCTATTGACCATACAATCACTGAAACGGCAGCCCTGGCCGATTATATTCTGCCTGATACCACCTATCTTGAAAGATGGGATATTTGTCTGGCTCCTTTTTCCAGCTCACACGATGGCTTCGGCCTGCGTTCGCCTATGGTAGGAGGAATCGATTGTTCAAACGGCAGTTACTTCCCAATTCTTCCGGAGACGATGTTGATGGAAGATGTGCTGTTCAAGCTTTCTCAGTCCCTAGGACTCGATTTTGGAAAGGAACTCATAAAAAAAGACTCTCCCAGCATCGCGAAGTCGTTTTACCATAAGTTGACCTCTGATTTGTCTGATTCGTTTGCTGGAACTGATCTGGCTAATGACTCAAAATCAGTCACCATAGAAAAAATGTTTGAAAGGGGTGGCTATTTCAAAAAGTGTAATCGACAGGAGGTCAAGTATAAGACAGAACCGGCTTATGAGGCGAATCCCTCCGAATGGAAAAAAACGATTGAACATAAAGAGACTCAAGATACTGATCTACTGATCCTCATTACTTACACTCTTCCCTTTCACAGATCGACAATAGCGTGTGTTAATCCTTGGGTCCTAGAAACTCTTCCGGAAAATCGTCTAATGGTCAATCCAATCGATGCTCATCTCAGGAAAATTCGGCAGGGCGATACAGTTAGTATGGAGAGTTCCGATGGATCAATCAAAAAATCTGTAAAAATTCAAATAGCTCCAGGGATAAGACCAGGAGTGGCGGCTCTTGCCAAGGGCTTTGGATACAAAGGGGCTGGCGCATCTCGTTATTCGATCGAAAAAGATCTCAACTTTTTTGATAAAACTCGGGGCGCTGGTGTTAATTCTGCTGAATTTATTGGGAAGGGCTCTCGAGTTAGAATTATCAAAGCCTGACAAACAGTGTATAGTACAGTAATTCGTATTTTTGGGAGGAAACAATTGAAACCTAGTGAGTATTTTGATGCAAAAAAGGGTTACGGAGTAATTGCTACGGCAGACAAAAACGGTGAACTAAACACAGCGATCTATGCCAGACCTCATTTCATCGACGAACAAACAATTGCGTTTATCATGCGAGAAAAGAAAACTTACTCGAATTTATCAGAAAACCCCTCAGCTGCCTATTTGTTCATCGAATCCGGTGGCGGATATTCTGGGAAGAGGTTGTACCTCACCAAAATAAAAGAACAGGATGATGATGCGCTTATAGCGGAGATTTGTAGACGCTGTGATTACACAATGTTTTCACAGCAGTTGTCGCGCCATGTGGTTTTTTTCAGAATCAACAAAGTTTTGCCGCTTGTTGGGAGTGGATCAGAAACCAGCGCCTAATTACCGTAACCAACTTTATCGAAGTCATCTCTTCTGTATTTGGATATTCTACAGCTATTTGTCTGTTGATTGATGGAGAACCGCCATGAAAGTCCTTATTATTGGGGGAAGTGGGTTTGTTGGGTCAAATCTCACAAGATTTCTGGTAGATAGGGGCTTTGATGTCTCCATACTTGCTAGAAAACCAGACAAGGGTCTGCCAGTACCTTCCTCAGTTTCGAAAATAGCCGCAGACTCTATGAAAACAGGCCCGTGGCAGGCTGAAATAACCAATTACGAAGTCATTATAAATCTTGCAGGGGTCACCGTATTCCACAGATGGGATGAATCATACAAGAATTTGCTCAGAGACAGTAGAATCTTAACAACAAGAAATGTTGTTGACGCTATTCCTTCCAATCATACGAAAAAAATTACCCTTATAAATGCCTCGGGGGCAGGTTTCTATGGGTTGACTCAGGATCAAGAGCTTGATGAATCAGCCCCATCGGGATCTGATTATTTAGCAAAGCTTGCTTTTGACTGGGAGGATGCGGCAAAAAAGGCTGAAGATAAAGGCGTGAGGGTAGTTAGAATAAGAATAGGAATAGTTCTAGGGCAGGATGGCGGCGCCTTGTATCAAATGACCCTGCCTTTTAAGTTTTTCATCGGAGGCAAAATCGGTGATGGCAAACA
>JBFXII010000299.1:0-4527 GCA_050176095.1 Desulfomonilaceae bacterium | reverse complement strand
GGAAGGAGGGATCTGTCATGAGCAGCTACAGGAACTTGGTGTTCCATGTAAAGAATGTTCAATGTCACATGTGATTGACTTGAAGGGTCAGCCTTACCAGATGGAGTACTATAACAAGGTTCTCGATAAGCATCTTTTTGTGACAGAAAGAATTATCAAATGGCCCGACGGTCGCGATGTAAAATTCCAGTTTACGGTGGATATGACTGATATCAAAAAGTCTGAACAGGAGCGCGAAAAACTTCAGTCCCAATTGTTGCAGGCTCAAAAAATGGAAGCGGTTGGCACTCTTGCCGGTGGAATCGCTCATGATTTTAATAACCTACTGCAAGTCATCCTCGGATATTCAGAACTTATTTTATCGCACACAAATCAGGATGATCCCCAATACAAAGATCTACAACGAATATATCAGGCTGGAAAACGAGGCGCAGACCTTGTCAGAAGCCTTTTGACCTTTAGCAGGCGGGTCGAGACAAAGTATACCCCCGTTGATATGAACCAACAGATTGCGGCTTTGGGCAGTCTCCTATCACGCACCATACCAAAGAATATTCGTATTGACCTGCAATTTGGCGGAGACCTTCAGTCAATTCTGGCTGATCCCTCGCAAATAGATCAGATACTGATGAACCTTGCAGTTAATTCAAGGGACGCAATGCCAGACGGTGGAACATTCTCAATACGAACCTCGAATGTCCGGTTGGATGAAGAATATTGCAGCAAGAATATAGGGGTTCAACCCGGAGATTATGTCATGGTTTCAGTCAGTGATACTGGACAAGGCATGGACCAGGAAACCCTGGAACACATATTCGAACCATTTTTCAGCACTAAAGAGGTCGGAAAGGGCACTGGGCTCGGACTGGCTACCGTCTACGGAATAGTCAAACAGTTAAGAGGCCACATCACTTGCGAAAGCAAACTTGATCAAGGAACCACCTTCACCATTTTCCTACCCTCAATTCAGATGAAAAATCTTTCGCAACCGCAGGTAAACGAAAACATAATTGAAGGTGGAAACGAAAACATACTTTTGGTCGATGATGACGAAGAAATCAGAAACCTTGGCAAGGCCATACTGAAGCCGCTTGGTTATGGCATATTAACAGCCCCGAACGGACAGGAAGCCCTCAAGATATATAAGAAGCAAGCAGACAGAATTCCTCTGGTTGTGCTAGACCTGTTGATGCCCGAAATGGATGGAATCAAATGCCTGGATGAGATACTGGCTATCAATCCCCAAGCCAAAGTCATAATTGCAAGCGGCTTTTCTGTAGACACTAAGGTTAAGGAGACACTCCAACACAAAGCCAGGGCTTTCGTTGAAAAACCGTTTGACCGCAAAAAACTGGCTACTACAGTAAGGACGGTCCTGGACCGCGGGAAAATTTGACTTTATTATTGGTTTCCAATTCGATATTGATATTAAGATGAACAGTAAAACATAAAATACCTGGTCTATGTTATCATCAGAAGAGGCCGCCGGAAAAATGCAGATCAAGCAAGAAAATGGCATAACAATTATACAGACCGATGAACGCCTGGATAGTCTGGATGGACCAAAACTCAAGGACGTCGTCAACACTCTGGTTAAAAATACCGGCCTTCGTTTAATAATCGATATGGAGAAAACCACGTTTGTAGACAGTTCAGGATTAGCTGGATTGCTGTCTTCACTTAAAACCGTGATCGCTCATAAGGGAGACATTAAAATCGCTCGCCCATCTCCTCAAGCTTTGACACTCCTGAGATTAACCAGGTTGCATAGGGTCTTTGACATCCATGATGATCTGATAAACGCAATAAAGTCATTTAATGCAAAAGTTAGTTAACTTATCGTAAACAGTTTTTTCTCACCGACCGCCTATCGATCAGCCAGGATATGTGGTCATCTTAATCAGCTCATTCCGAAGGTCTATCGGAATCAAATGATCAACTAATTCAAATGCGACCTCAGGGCGTTCCCCAAAAACTTTATAGGCGCAATTGAGTGTCTTGTCTTGCCAGATGGTCTTTACATCATTGTTCTCAAGACTGTCAGCCATCACGGCGTCTGTAATGTTTCCCAGCATGCTGACGACCCATCTATTGGCCAGGTTCACCACCAACCTGCTCCTGTTTGGATCATTGAACCATATAAGGTTCCAATAGGGAGCCTCCCGTCTGCACAGCAGTAGCCATGCAAGACTTACCATGTCATGAGCTACAATCGATTCTGACGTTATTACCAACCCAATTTCCGGTTCTAAAACATATCCATGATCTGGACCAAAGCAAGTCAGAACCTTCGTCGCAACAGTTAAAACCAGTCGCTGCTTTTCGAGAAGAGTCTTCACTGCGTTGGCCTCCGCGGTCTTTTCGTGAAACGTTTTCGAATCCTTGTGATATTCAAGGCGTGTGTCCGTGCGCCAATATCCAACAACTGCCTTGAGACCCAGGGTAGAACCGGCAAGAGCATGGCGTCCACATCGCGGCATTAATATTATATGATCCATTTCCTTGAGAATTTCGGGCAGAGTGACTCCGTGAGTCCAATGAGAACCTTCGGGCGTAGGCTCATAAAAAAAACCATCCCATCCGGCTTCTTCAAAAAAATGTAACTCCGCCCCTGCTTCAAGGGCTGCCAAAGCCATTCCACATTCACCCATCAAAACCCGAGAACTCCCCTTTAAACCGCCCGGCGATAGCTTGACATGTTCGATTCCTGACATGTCACCTACAACAATTCGCCCAGCCCCCTTCTCTTTGAGAAGTGAAATAATGGCGCGTATTCCTGATGCGCTAGTGGTTGACGGATAAGGATATCCAGAATTTAAAGCCGGTTTGATGAAAACGGAGTCACCCCTGGAAAGCCACGAAAAATCAGTAGCCGATTCTACCGAATCCCGGACAGCATAATTGATGCTGTCCTCAGGTGAGCCTTTTCTGACACCTGCCAAATATACCTTCGCCATGACACCTACCCGCCGTCCAGACTGTTGAACTGCTTCAATGAGAAAAAGGATTGTGAATCATGAATCGATACAAATTCAAGTGAAACTATACATTTATTTTGCGATTTTTCGAATTTATAGTTAGATACTTTTAAAGGCTACTCACCAGGCTACACCAAAAGCGTAGACACGTTTTCATATACCCATAACCCTGTAAACAAACCTGATTACCCGAAATCCCGACCGGAATAACCCTTGGAGTAAGAAAAGCTCATGCTAAAATTTGCTCTCGAATGTCTCGATCTGATGGATGATGACCTTAGGCCTTATCCTGAAGTGATGGAGCTCAGGGACGCCTACTTCAGGGCAGTTCCGGAAATGTGCATTGAAAGGCCTTCACTGATCACACAGTATCATCGTGAAAATAAACTACTTGATCAAGACAGAATATCCGTCCTTCAAAAGGCGAAAGCTTACCGATTCTTGCTAAAAAAACGGAAAGCAATTGTAAAACATTACGTAGCTCCTGACAAATATGACCCGGAATTTGACAAATTCGAATTCTCTGACAGATCCCCCTTCGCGGGCTCTACAACTGGCAAGTTCAAAGGCGTGCTACTCTATCCGGAGCTCTTCGGACTTGTCATGTGGCCGGAATTGCATACCGTCTCCAAAAGGCGCCCTAACCCCTTCGTCATCTCGGAGGATGACGCTAACAAACTCAACTTTGATGTATTTCCTCACTGGATCAATAACACGGTCTGGGAAAAAACCAGAAGCACATATTACGAGAATCAGTTTCATGACCCTGTAACTACTGATTTTCCTGATCAAATGAAACTCTTTCAGAATATGGTTTTTTTCCTTGTTACCAAATCCATCTGCATTTCACATTGTATCCCTAACTTCAAAGATGTCCTCGAATTTGGACTGGCTGAGATGATTGAAAAATCCAGAAAACGCGAAGCTGAAGAAACTGAGGAATCAAAGATCGACTTCCATAAGGCGTCGATCGAGATAATGACTGGAATTATTGAATATTCGAGGAATTTGGCCACTGAAGCGTCAAGATTAGCCTCGGTCGAAAAGTCAGCAAAAGAACGAGATAGACTAAAGGAGATATCAGAGATTTATAACCGTGTCCCCGAATCAAAACCCACTACACTAAGAGAGGCTTTGACCACTATCTGGGTTTGTTGGGTAGCTCTTCATCAGGAAAATCCCAACATAGGATTGAGTCTTGGTCGGCTCGATCAATTGCTCCACAAATTCTACAAATCCGACATTCACGGTATGAATGATGAGAACATCATAAACTACAACAAGAAAGCCGTGGAACTGCTATGCTTCTTCTGGCTCAAGATTGGGGATCACGTTCCCACTATGCTGGACGCTGGAGAAAAACTGTTTGGAGGAACAGGATCCAATCAGGCCGTGACAATCGGGGGAATCGATAAAGATGAAAACGACGCAGTAAATGAACTCACATACATCATTCTAAAAGCAGCCTCGCTCCTAAAGCTTCGCGATCCCAATTTGGCGGCTCGTTATCACCCCGAAAAAAATCCTGCCGAATACATACTAAAGCTTT
>JBFXII010000298.1:0-4555 GCA_050176095.1 Desulfomonilaceae bacterium | reverse complement strand
TTGCTTATGTCATCAGTTACTTTTTTCTGGGTCTTGTGCGTCAAACGTCTGATTACTCGAGCCGAGTCAGATTTTTCAGATATTTTTGTAGGTAATTTTAGGTTCTTAAATTGATATACAATTCCCCAAACCCTATTCAGAAATCGTGCTGCCCCTTCAACGCCCTCCGCTGTCCATTCCAAATCTCTCTCGGGAGGCGCAGCGAAAAGGCAGAAAAGTCGTACTGTGTCAGAGCCGTATTTGTCGATGAGTTCCTCGGGGTCCACAACATTGCCTTTGGATTTGGACATTTTGGCCCCGTCCTTAATTACCATTCCTTGGGTTAGAAGGTTCGTAAAAGGCTCGTTCTGTTTTTTTATTCCGAGATCACGTAGGGCCTTGGTGAAGAACCGAGAATACAGCAGATGTAGTATAGCGTGTTCTATTCCCCCAATGTATTGATCAACCGGAGCCCAGTAGGCTAGCTGTTCACGGTCGAGAATCCCCTTGTGGTATCGAGGACATGTATATCTGTCGAAATACCAAGATGATTCAACAAATGTGTCCATGGTATCCGTTTCTCTTTTGGCAGCTTTTCCACACCTGGGGCAAGTGACATTTACCCACCAGTCCAAGTCAGGTAATGGAGAGCGCCCACTGGCGGGGAAATCAATGTCTGTAGGCAATACCACGGGTAATTGGTCATCAGGAGCTGGAACAATTCCGCAATCTTTGCAATGTATTATTGGAATGGGGGCGCCCCAATATCTTTGACGAGAGATCCCCCAGTCCCTAATTTTATAATTTATCGTCAGCCCACCGCATCCCATTGATTCAAGTTTTAAACTTATTGCTTTTTTCGCATCGTTGTTTGCCATGCTGTTGAATTCCTGGGAATTGACCAGGAATCCTTCATCGACATATGCCTCTGACAACGTTTGTTCCTCAAGAATTCTATCCGGTGGCTGAATCACAACTATTATGTCCAAGCCGTATTTCTTGGCAAATTCAAAATCCCTTTGATCATGAGCAGGCACCGCCATCACCGCTCCGGTTCCATAGTCGAAAAGAACGAAATTCGCGCTGTAAATTGGCATTCTTCTTCCTGTCAAAGGGTTGATACAATATACGCCTAAGAAAACGCCTTTTTTCTCAGCATTCTCTCCAACACGAGTCTGCCAATCCTGCATGAGCGACTCGTTGACAAACTTTTGAACTGCAGACTCCTGTGAAGTCCCCCTAGACAGTTTCAAGCACAGAGGATGTTCTGGCGCCAAACTCATGAAGGTAGCTCCATAAAGAGTATCCGGACGCGTCGTAAAAACCTCTATGGATTCATCGGAATTTTCTAACTTGAAGAGGATACGCGCTCCCTCGCTACGGCCAATCCAGTTCTTTTGCATGGTTAGGACCTTCTCAGGCCACCCAGGGAGTTCATCACAGTTGTCGAGAAGCTCTTGAGCGTAGGAAGTTATCCTGAAAAACCACCCATCCTGCTCTTTCTGGATTACGTTAGCCCCACATCTCCAACATTTCCCATCCTCAACCTGCTCATTAGCCAGAACCGTAGCGCATGGCTCACAATAATTCACAATAGATTTTTTTCTGTAAACCAATCCACGTTCAAGCATCCTGATAAAAAGCCACTGCTCCCACCTGTAATATTCGGGATGACACGTGGCAATTTCGCGACTCCAATCGTAGGACAATCCCATTCTTTTGAGCTGACGTCGCATCTCATTAATATTATTCATGGTCCAAATTGCTGGATGAGAGCCGTGTTTTATAGCAGCATTTTCTGCTGGCATCCCAAACGCGTCCCATCCCATGGGATGAAGCACATTGAATCCCTGTGACATTTTGAATCTAGCTACCACATCGCCTATACAATAATTTCTGACGTGGCCCATATGTATCCGACCAGAAGGGTATGGAAACATCTCCAAGAGGTAATACTTCTTTTTGTTCTTATCGAGCTCGACCTTGAAAATTTCTTGATTATCCCAAAAGGATTGCCACTTTCGCTCGATGGCTTCAGGATTGTATTTGGGCTCCATTATTCCTCCGAACCGGCTTGAATGAACGATTAAACCTTTAGACTAACACATGAGGTTTTCCTGTTCAACGGCTTTTGTCCTTGACTAAAGACTTTAAGCTATTTTATTCTAATCATTGCTGTTATTTTAACTGGATGGGGAGCTTCAGATTTTATTCGAAATCTGACCATCAAATCTGAATTTTCTGAGACTCGTTTATCTCGAGAAAGTCATAACCCGACGAGTTCCGACACTAATTGTTTAAGGAAAGCCGATGGAAAAAGAATTTTCAATAAGTCCTGACGGGGAAAAATTTCCTGTTCCAATGGAAAAAGATTACCAGGCCGAATACGAGCGATTGCAGGAGCTTGTTGACTACAACAGCGCCTTAGGCCGAGAAATAGTCGTGGTTGTAGGGCTTGGCTTCGTGGGCGCCGTAATGGCGGCAGTAATCGCTGATTCTACGGATGAATCCGGAAATTCTGGTAAATTTGTCATTGGAATGCAGAGGCCTAGTCACAGGAGCTTTTGGAAAATACCCTTGATTAACAGGGGTATTAGTCCCATGAAATCTGAAGACCCTGAAGTCGATGAGTTGATACAAAGATGCGTTAAGGAAAAAAAGACTCTGACGGCATCTTTTACTTATGAAGCGCTGCGTTTTGCGGATGTCGTGGTGGTCGATGTTCAATGCGATTACATAAAGGAATCTCTAGCAGATGTATCCACTGGCTATGTCCAGTTAGATGATCTGGAAAAATCGCTGGAAATAATTGGCGAGAAGATAAAACCTGACACTCTAGTGCTCATAGAGACAACTGTTCCGCCGGGAACAACCGAGCAGGTAGCTTATCCTTTAATAGCTAAAGCATTCAAGAATCGTGGAATAGACACAGAGCCTGTTCTGGCGCACAGCTACGAGAGAGTGATGCCGGGCGCAAACTATGTGTCATCTGTTCGAAATTTTTGGCGTGTTTGTAGCGGAATAAATGACCATTCTCGCCAAAGGGTATCAAAATTTCTCAGCGAAGTAATAGACACCGATAATTTCCCGTTAACAGTTTTAGACAGGCCAATCGAATCAGAGACCGCCAAGATAATTGAAAACAGCTACCGAGCGACTATACTGGCATTTTTGAACGAATGGAGTCTCTTTTCCGAGCGGAACGGGGTTGATCTGATCAAGGTCATTAATGCAATAAAAGTCCGCCCCACTCATTCAAACATGATTTTTCCTGGACCTGGAATTGGTGGATACTGTCTGCCAAAGGATGGTGGTCTGGGCGTATGGGCCTACAAGCACTTGATGGGGTTTCAGGATGATCTGTTTAAGATCACTCCAATGGCCATCAATATCAATGATAGTAGAGCGCTTCACGTTCCGGAACTAGCGCGAGATGCTTTGCGTAACATGGGTCGATACATTGCGGCGTCAAAGGTGACTGTCCTTGGAGCATCCTATCGAGAAGATGTCGGTGATACAAGGTACAGTGGCTCCGAAGTGATAGTGCGTAGGTTGGCTGAAATGGGAGCCGAAATATGTGTTCATGATCCCTATGTAGACCATTGGTGGGAATTCGAGGCTCAAGACACTTATCCCACTCCCGGTAAAAGCAAGTCGCGTTTTTTCAGGAATCAGAAACAACTCGTACAATTAAGGGTCGAAAATGATTTGAAATTGTCCCTAAAAGGCGCTGATGTGGTAATACTTGCGGTTCCGCACAAATGCTTCAAGGAACTAAATGCTGATCAGGTCTTTGAAATGGTTGGCGGGCCTATGGCGCTAATCGACTGCTTCGGAATGTTAAACGATAATGCAATCCGGCGTTATTTTGAACTAGGTTGCGAAGTTAAAGGTCTTGGCAGGGGTCATATAAACCGAATCAAGAAATTATACAAGAAATAAAATGCCATGCCTTGGAAATCAAAATCTGCAATTGGGTTGTGAACAGCCTATTTTTGTTAGGACGATTTGCCACAACTGGTTGTGCCTTGCGCGAAAGGCGCCTGCGCAAGACAAAAGATAATATTCCCACATTCTCTTGAAACGATCATTATACTTTTTGTTTAAGGTTGACCATGCTGCCTGAAAATTACCATTCCAGGCCATGAGTGTCCTGTCATAATAAGGACCAAAATTGTGCCAATCTTCCATGACAAGACGTTTCTCAATCGCTCGTCCTATCTGGGACGGACTAGGCAAAAGACCGTTGGGGAAAATGTATTTGTCTATCCAAGGGTCTGTTGTCAAAGAAGATTCGTTGCTACCGATTGTATGCAAAAGAAAAATGCCGTCTGGCTTGAGAACTCGATCAATCACATTCATGAAAATGCGGTAATTTTTGAAACCCACGTGTTCAAACATACCAACCGAAACTATTTTATCAAATTTACCCTCGATGCGTCTGTAATCACAGTGAAGTATATCAATCGGTAATCCTGAACAATACTTTTTGGCGAAGGATATCTGCTCTGTTGATATGTTTACTCCTGTGATTTTACAGCCTACCTTTTCAGCAACATACCTTGCCAATCCCCCC
>JBFXII010000297.1:0-4578 GCA_050176095.1 Desulfomonilaceae bacterium | reverse complement strand
TGGATTTGCCACTGCAGTTTATGGCCCGGTAGTCATGGCGGTTGTGATACAAGTTGCCGGAAACAGGAAAGCTGAGATGCTTTCGTGGTTTTCATCTGTAACCATCATAGGAAATCTTATTGGAGCTCCGCTAGGGGGTTTTCTGCTAACATGGATGTCAGGCGACCAAACACCGTCCCTATTTGATTTCCATATCATTTACGGGATAGTGGCGGCCTTGGGAATGTCGTCCTTGATTATCGCTCTCTGGGTGATGCGAGGTAAATGGGAAGCGCCTCAGGCCCACAATGGCAGAACCCTTAAAGCGCTTATAATGCAATTTAAAACAGGAGTGAAGGAGATCCTGTTGGACCGCCGTGTATTGTTGACTAGCAACATGGAGGGCGTTCAAAACCTTTCTGTCGGAGCATTGGAGGCTTTTCTGCCAATTTATGCTGTCTTTGTATGCGGATTCTCCGCATTTCAGGCGGGCCTGCTCTGGGGTGTTCAGATTGCGGTCACTATTTTGTCCAAGCCCCTAATGGGAAGAATGTCGGACAAGCACGGGAGGGCAAGCTTGCTTTACTGGGGAATGTTTGTTTGCGCAATTCCGTTCTTTTTGATTCCGTGGTTCAGAGATTTCAACACTCTACTTTTACTGGCGGCCATTTTCGGATTGGGAGAAGCTGTAGTCACGTCTTCAGCCGCTGCGCTTGTCTCGGATTTCTGTCGAGAGGACAACCTAGGGTCTGCTATGGGCACATTCGGTACAATTTTTGATGTGGGCCATGCCTCTGGTCCATTGTTGGCCGGTGTTCTAATTAGCCTGCTGGGCACAAATACCGACTACCGAATTCCTTTTGGTATAGTAGCCCTCTTGTTGGTTATTGCGGCAATAGCATTCCGTAAAGGAGTCGGGTTTCATCCCGTCGCTAGCGGTTCTAACGGCAGATAATTATTCTAAAAAGGTGTTTTCATACCTTTTGCTTGTGGGGTTGTGACAGATCGCATAACCGATCGCCAGAGTCCTGTTGGAATGGCGCCAGTTTCTGTGTTTTCATTTTTTCTTTCAGTGCGCCATGTGAAAGCCTGTTTCAGCCCGTTAATAAGTTGATCTTTGGATTTGTCATATAGCGTGTCCGTAACCTGAGAAGAGTTGCAATTGACTAATGATCATTTTTAGGGTAGGTTTCTTTTTTTACTAGAAAAACTAGCCAACCGTCCCTTTTGTAACCCTGAAAAACTTCTCGGCTATAAGTTATTTAGTAATCAATTGTCTTGCTCGGTTTAAGAATAGGCGCGCCTAAATGAAGCTTACCCCTCGGATTATTGCTCGGCAGTTCTTGCTTCCTGTCTTCTGTGCCCAAATTTACATTCTTGACGGCTCCTGGGGCGCTATCAAGTCAATACTTAAAAAAATAGCATGATCATGAATTATCTGTAGAAGAAATGGAGTTATGCGCTGAAAACCTAATGACCGGACTAATGACACAACAATGTTAGAGATGGCGCCTTTTCATGTACAAACAATATTATAAAAACATTGTTATTTTGTTGTTTTCTGACTTCCTGCTCACATTTTTTACATTTATTCTAATTGGATATTTGAGACCATATTTGCCGGGCGAAGAGCTTGCAGCATCTGATGTAGTTCCTCACGTTTCTATGTATCTCTTGATCCCTTTTTCTATGGTGTTCGTTTTCGGCGCCACCGGGGTTTACAACTTCAGAGCTATCCCAAGACCCGGTGGACAGGCCCTGGATCTTGTCAGCGCCTATGCTATATGGGCATGGTTTCTTGTCGGAGCCCTGTATTTCACTTTTCGTGAAACATCCAGACTTTTCATAGTGTATTTTGGTATAGTCAATCTCATCGTTCTTATGATTTCCAGGTATTGTATCTGGCGCTTGCTTGAACTGTCCCAAAAAACATCCCATGCGGCTAGAGTAGTTATCTTTGGCTCAAGTCCAGGAGTTTCTAGATTATGTAGCATGATCCTGAAAGATCTTCCCGCTGGTTTTGAATTGGTAGGGGTTTCGGGTTTCAACAACCCCCCTGTGGATGGTGATGGTCCCGCATTCTTGGGCACAGCCGAGGAATTGCCCGACATAATAAGAGAAAAAGGGATTGACATTGTCATAATTTCTCTGAACCAAAATAGCCTTGAATCCGTAAATTCCTTGATAATCAAACTCATTAGCATACCGGTAAGAGTATTACTGGCCCACGATTATTCCAAACTGCCATGCCTGATACCAGAAATCGAGCGGATCGAGGATGTTGTCATCGTAGGCCTGCTTGAACCGGTCATCAACGGATGGAACAGATTGATAAAGAGAATTTTTGACATTTCCTTTTCGTTAATTTCCTTACTGATACTTTGGCAGGTCCTAATAGTCATCGCCCTTGCAATAAGACTCGAAACCACTGGTCCGGCGATTTTCAAAGCAAAGAGAATTGGCAATGGCGGAAAACTCTTCACTATGTACAAATTCAGAACAATGTTTGAAGTTGCGCCGGAATCGATCGAAACTCCGCTGGCTTCGAACGCTCTTGAGCAAGATGTCTACAAGCTCAAGGATGATTCGAGAGTTACCAGATTAGGAGGAATCCTAAGAAGATGGTCTCTAGATGAATTACCACAGCTGTTCAATGTGCTCAAAGGTGATATGTCAATGGTCGGGCCACGCCCGGAACAACCTTTCATAACCAAACAGTATGAACCATGGCAATGGCAACGGATCCAGGCGCCCCCCGGAATCACAGGATGGTGGCAAATCCATGGCCGTAGCGAATTACCCATGCACGAGAACACTCACCTCGACATCTACTACATTGCAAATTACTCCATGCTGCTCGATCTGAAAATTCTCCTGCTCACCATATTCGAAGTCATTAAAGGAAGAGGAGCTTACTAGACAGCTCCCTACTTCCAAAAAGATATCGAAAATGTTTACGCCAAAACCCTCGGGTCTTTAAGTAACGTCCTGATAGACCCCATTCTCACAACAGGCTCACCTCAAAAAAATCATGTTTAACCCCATATCATCAACCGAGTCCTGACCCTTTCCAAAAACAAAGTATTATTTTTAACAAATTCCCTGTTAGACGGAAACGTTCCCTCTACAATGAATTAGAACTGCCTTCGACATTTTATGGCTGCAGAGCGGGTTCAGCCCAAACCTGAAAACCCTTGAAGAATAAGACAAGTTATAAACTCAAGAACAATTGTTCATATTACAAATCGGTAATACCAATTGGAAGGAACATACGTTTTTGTATGTTATCCTGTCTCCTCATTCCGAACTTACTGATCGGTCCCGGAAAATAACACCCACAATATCTACTAGATAGCGCTTCACAACTACATTGGCACAATAGTTGAATTCAATCTGCGACAACAATGGTTTTTAGATGCGCCAAAATTAATGGAGACAAAAAATGAAAAGAAACGAAGCGACCGAAATCATACTTGAAGCCAAAAAAGCAAAGGGAGTCACATGGAGTGAAATAGCCATGGCGGTGGGAGCTCATAAGGTATGGGTCACATCAGCGCTACTGGGCCAAAACAGTATGAGCAAGGAAGAGGCGAACAAGGCCGTTGAGTTTCTCGGTTTGGGGACTGAAGTAGCCGAAGCGTTGACCGAATATCCCATGAAAGGCTCGCTGGATTCTACTGTTCCAGTTGACCCTTTGATCTACAGACTTCACGAGATTACTCAAGTTTACGGCACATCGATTAAGGCAATAATCCATGAAATGTTCGATGATGGAAATAATGAGCGCAATAGACTTTGAACTTGACATTCAAAAGAAGGAAGACCCTAAAGGTGATCGCGTGATTGTAACCTATAACGGCAAGTTTTTGCCTTACAAGAAATGGTAAGCCGCCCCGGGAACACACCCCTAAGGGTCATTTGCAAACAAGTTTTGTGGCCAGATTGTCTGGAGGAAATCAAATGTGTATTCATTGCAAGGATAAAGACGATATATCGAGTTGTTCCAGTAGCCTGGGGAATGCTTTCGACGCCGATGTTTCGCTAGAACACGGGTCGTTAAGAGAGAGTCCCTCAGGTTCGTCAATTGGTCTTGAGACCCACGAAGATGTAATAGACCGTGCGATTGAAAACGCAGTGGTAAAAGCGGTTTTCGGCGGCAGTGATGTTTCGCGCAGAAACTTCATGAAGCTGGTTGGTTCATCAACAGCTATGGCTGTTTTGTCATCGGTGTTTCCTATGGAAGCCGCCAAGGCTTGGGCAAAAGACGCCCCCGGACCTCTCGAGAAAAAGGACCTCAAAATAGGCTTCATACCTATCACCTGCGCTACACCGATAATCATGGCTGAACCCATGAAACTGTATGAGAAGCATGGCCTGACGGGCACCAAGGTTGTAAAGGCAGCCGGTTGGGCGATGATCAGGGACTGGGCCGTGGCAAACCAGGTTGACTGCGCCCATATGTTGTCACCCATGCCACTGGCGATGACCATTGGTGCAGGCTCCACCGCTACTCCATTCTATATGCCCGCCATAGAAAACATAAATGGCCAGGCCATAACACTGCATATTAAGCATAAAGCAGCTAAGGAACCCAGGGAT
>JBFXII010000296.1:0-4594 GCA_050176095.1 Desulfomonilaceae bacterium | reverse complement strand
CCACCCAGCACTTTGGGCCTTTTTCCGGACATCAGCGCCTCCACCACATGATCAACTCATCGATACCAATTCTCTAGCGGCCAGCGTGCTACAAACTGTGAATTGAGTTATCAAGAACAATCCCGAGCAGTCAAAAGATTTTGTTTGGCATGTCGGTCATTTGTTTCAAAATGGAATTCCCTCAAAATCAAAGGACTGCAAAGTTGCTGGAATCAGGACAAACTTCATATCGTTACTTCATGCAGGAAAAGTTCATGCCTGGATCTGACCTCCAATTGCCGCATGAGATTTATCAAACCTGAACTTGTCACACATTTTTTCCACTTTTCCCGGGCAAGTCTACCGACCACATTCATTTGCTCTGATGGAGAATTGCTTTACAAGAAAATCATGTTTATTTAACAAGGTTCATGCCCAAACAACAAGCAATTTTACATAGTCGGAAAGGTTTGCTGATTCTTGAAATCTGTTACCGGAACTTCTTGTAAGATCATTTTCATTTTCTCTTTGAGGACGCAAAGCACAACAATTATTGCGCTCAGTGTCCTCTCCAACGAATTACATGTTTTACGTCCAGCAAACCGAAGGTTGGCTGCCGATTCAATGACATTCGAACAAGGGCGGACTCAGCTGAATGGCGTAGCCCATACAGAACCGGTGGTCCTGAAAGATGAAAGCGACGCCAAAATGACGCCATTGCCCAGGTAAAAGAAAAAAGGTCATGCTGTCACATGACCTAACATATTGAATTAATTGGTAGGCGGGAGAGGGTTTGAACCTCCGACCCCTGCCGTGTGAAGGCAGTGCTCTCCCACTGAGCTACCCGCCCAATCTTGAGCAAATTTATCATTTCAGGTCCTACATTGTCAAATAAAGAAACAATCGGCTGATGAACTTTGTCAGCGTAATGAAAATTGACAAACTCGCTCGCGGACCAAAAACAAACTTGCATTACTGTAGCTTTTTCATAGTATAATGGTGAAGAGACTATAGTTTGGTGAGTTAGTTCCTTTCTGGCTTGGTTTTTCACCTGAACTATGACCGGCATAGTGCATTTGGCTTACCACGTAATGATAGGATTAAAATGAGTTCCCTTTTAGGGCGGCGTTAACGCAATGATAACTGTGAGATTCTTAACCCAACGGCGTATTCTGCCATTTAAGCTAGGGGGTTTTAAGTGGCTATCAGGAATATACAGACTGCGCACCTAGTTCATGATTTGAAGAACCCGATTAACATTATCGAGTCGGGCGCACGATCCTTAATCGACAAACCCGATCGATACGGTGTTCTCAATGCCAAGCAAGAAAAGGTAATTAAGAGGATGCTGCGAAATGCGGTTCGATTGCGGCATTTGACGAACAGTATGCTTGAAGTGGACATGGCGACGCTAGGGATTGTCAACCACTCTGAGTGTATTCCGTTGGAAATAGTCCGAGAATCATTGGTTGAGGTTTTTGATCTGGTCGATCCCTCGGTGTCTGACGCTCTCGAAGATGAATCCGATCTCGAAAAGTTCTCAGCCATTTTGAAATCACACGATGTTCACCTGGAAGCTAGCGCAGATGAACTGTCTACTCGAGTCGTTACGGATGAGACAAAGCTTAGTCTGATCATCACCAACCTTCTTTCCAACGCGTTCAAGTACAAAACGAAGAACGTATTTTTAAGAATAAGGGTTAACGATGAAGCGATAACCATATCGGTAAGGGATGACGGCCCAGGCATCCCCGATAATTATCATCAGCAGATATTCGATCAATATTTTCAGTGCGAAAAGGTTGAAGGTTTTCCGGTCAGAGGCCACGGGCTCGGATTGGCAGGAGCGCAGGCTTTGGCCGATGCGCTCGGCGGAACGCTATCTCTGTGTAAGGGCGCCAAAGGCGCAGAGTTTGTCGTAACTGTTAAACACTCCAAGCCCTAAAATAGTATTTTACAAGACCTTGAACCCACTAGCTCGGGGGTATGATCTGTTCGTCAAGGGACTTGAATCAATTTCTCTGGCCTAGTTGCTGCGACTATCTAATTTCTGCTCCTCAATTTGGACAGAAGCCTAAGTATTTCAATATACAGCCATACTAAAGTTACCAGTAGTCCGAAAGCGCTATACCATTCCATGAAGCGTGGAGCGCCCTTTTGAACCCCACTTTCAATAAAATCGAAGTCTAAAACCAAATTAAATGCGGCCACAACAACAACAAATAGAGAGAACAAAATTCCGAGCCAGCCGTTATCATAAATTAGTGGAGCGTTTATACCGAATAGACGAAGCACGAGAGAAACCAGATAATATACCGCTATAGCCCCAGTAGCCGCGACAATCCCAACTTTAAGGTTTTCCGTAACCCTAATAATCTTGGAGGTGTAAAGAAAAAGCATTACAATCATGACACCGAAGGTTAACCCAACCGCTTGTATTGCGATTCCAGGGTATTGAGTTTCGAATATCGCTGAGATTCCTCCCAGGAAGAGTCCCTCCAAGACTGCGTAGATTGGCGCCGTCATAGGAGACCACTCCATTTTGAACACGGTGACCATGGCCACAACGAAGCCTCCTATGGCTCCTATCATGGAATACATGTAAACTGACTGTACTCCTTGCTCAGGATTGGCGAAAAATCGTGTCCATGAAAACAGGGCTGCGGCAAAAACTATGAGGGTCAGCAAACCTGTTTTATTGATAGCGCCCTGAAGAGTCATGCCCCCTGACACGGCCTGGTTTCTCGACGCTTTTTCAAAAGTAGTTTCCCCAAGAGTAGGGTTGCCAGATCTCAACGCTGACGCATTCATGTTCTACCTCCCGATGATTATCTTATTCCTAAGAGGGTTGTGGCTCGCTGGATAGTCCCCAGGTCGATTCAGGGGCAATTTTCATGTTTATTTTTTGAAATTTGAACCTTTTATTCTTCAAAAAGCATTCTATATAATAGATTATTTGTTTGAGACTTCAAGAGATAGATGACGAGGGACATCATGAACAGATACGAGTATAAAATTACAACACATTCCTCTGAAAGTTTTAAGAAGATAGTGTATTTCTGCACGGACCGGGGAGATTGTAGCGTGGATGAGGTTCCAGCAGAAGAGCCAGGAGCTCTGGTAAGCATCCTTAACGAACGGGGAGCCGCTGGATGGGAATTAATCCAGATAATGTTTGGCAAGGAAGGCGTAATGGCTTTCTGGAAGAGAAGAATAACAGACTAACATTTGATTAGGAGTAAAAACTATGGAAACTTCAATAAAAATTAAAGGCATGTCGTGCCAGCATTGCGTGATGGGTGTAACCAAGGCAATCAATTCAGTACAAGGAACCAAAGACGTGAAGGTGAATCTGGAAAAAGGTGAGGCGACATTTTCTCATGAAGCGCCAATCGATGTCCAGGAAGTAACCCAAAAGATTGTAAAGGCAGGTTTTGAAGTTGGCTAAGGCAAGTCTTCAAATCAAAGGTATGAGTTGCGCCGCTTGTGTCCGAAGGGTTGAGAAGGGATTGACGTCGGTTGAGGGGATTGGCCAAGCGAGCGTTAACTTTGCCACTCAAAAGGCTACGCTAGATTATGCCCCAGAAGCCGTGAGCATTGAAGATATTAAGGCTAAGATTGATGAGTTGGGCTACGAGGTCATTTCTACGGAATTAGAGGGCGATTCGAAACCTTCCGTAACCACTATTTCGGTAGGGGGAATGAGTTGCGCGGCCTGCGTGAGACGTGTTGAAAACATCCTCAAAACGGTTGACGGTGTAAAAAGGGCGGATGTCAATCTAGCTTCATCTAAAGCTACCCTGATTTCAGATAGTTCCAATCCACCCGATTTGAGCGAGATAAAAAAAGCCTTAGACGAAGCAGGATACAACTACCTTGGAATCGTTGATATAGATTCGCTGGCTCCCTCTGAGCAACTCCGGGAATCAGAGATCGTTGATCTAAAAAGAAAGCTGGTTGTCGGAATAGTTCTGAGTGTGGCGGTACACATAGTCTCCATGTATCCAATGCTCTATGAGGTCGGGCATCAAAACTTCTTCGTTCTGGCTCTGATCCAGATGATCCTGGCCACTCCAGTGGTTTTCTGGGTGGGAGATCGTTTTATTACAGGGGCTATCAAGGCCCTCAGACAGAAAACTTCTGACATGAATTCGCTAGTTGCGATAGGTTCGATGTCCGCCTACATCTATTCAGTTGTCGCCACCTTTAGCCCAGGTTTTTTCTCTGCAGCACACGCTATGCCTCATTTGTATTTCGATGGGGCAGCCATGATTGTTACACTTATTATTCTCGGGCGTTTCCTGGAAGCTCGGGCAAAAACCAGAACATCGCAGGCAATCAAGAAGCTTGCAGGGTTAAGACCACGGACCGCAACCGTTATCACGGATGGTAGAAGTGATGAAGTCCCTGTTGAGTTGCTGAAAGTTGGGAATCTAATTCTTGTACGACCCGGAGAGAAAATCCCGACGGATGGCCATATAATAGAAGGTCAAACCGCTATTGATGAATCTATGCTCACTGGTGAAGCCATGCCTGTTAACAAAGGGATCAACGACGCTGTTTACGGCGCTACTGTCAACAAAAGCGGTTCATTCACGTTTAGAGCTACGCGAAT
>JBFXII010000295.1:0-4596 GCA_050176095.1 Desulfomonilaceae bacterium | reverse complement strand
AAAAAAATAATCATAGACTATCTCGGCCCCGATGATGATATCGAAGGTTCCGAGTTGGCCAGGGGATTCCCAATCCATTGTTAAAAAAGTTATATTATCGTTTTTAGCGCCATTCGCGACTGCGTTGGATCTTGCAGTGTCTAAAGCCTTTTCCACATAATCGCTGAAAGTAACCTTGGCGCCTTTCAAACATGCCACTAATCCAGGTAAACCAACTCCGGCTCCGAGTTCCAAGACATCTTTCCCGGACACATTGAGTTCTGATTCGATATAGCGTGCCAAAGCGACCGCTGAGGTTGTCAGCCCCCACCAGAATGAAATTCGATCGTTAGATTCAGGTTGAGATCCAGGAAGAACCATCTTTACGTTGAGGCTGCCGATCGAAGTTTCATAAATGAACGAAGATTCTTGCTTCACTTAAATTTCTCTAATATCATTTTCAAGAATAAACTTTTAACATCTAGGGTACGAAGATGATTAAAAGATTTCAATTAACCAGAGCGCTGCCACGTTAATATGACTAGCATCAGACTCAAAAGCCCCGCCAAGATAAACATGTTTCTGAGAGTGCTTGGAAGGCGCGCTGACAACTATCATGATATCGAAACGCTTTTCCAAGCTATTGAATTATATGATGAGCTCATAATTCGCAAGTCAAAAGGAGTATCCAGGCTGTTAGTAAAGGGTCATCCGGATTTGGAAAACAGCCACAATATAGTCTTCAATGCCTTGAGATGGTTGGAGCAAGAATGTGGTGAGCGATTCGACGTTGAAATTGAATTGCGCAAACGAATACCGGTGGCGGCAGGTTTGGGTGGAGGCAGTTCAAACGCAGCGGCTACCTTAGTTGGGATCCGGGAGCTTTTTGATCTTAAAGGTTTGAGTGTATCAGATATGCAACGTGGGGCTGCTTTGTTAGGAGCTGATGTTCCATTTTTTCTAGTAGGCGGTACGGCAATAGGCCTGGGCATAGGAGAGGTTCTCAGGACTGTGAACATAAATCTTGATTTTAGAGTCCTGTTGATCAATCCGGGATTTTCCGTAAGCACAGCAGAAATATTTTCGGCCTTTTCCAAAACCTTGACAGTTTCCAAAAAAGAAGCTACGTTATCAGGATTACTTGATCAGGGTGTCGAATTATCGAAACTGCTTATCAACGATTTACAGGATGTTGCAGAGTCGATATATCCTGAAATTAAGTCAATCAGGGAAACTTTTGTTGACCAGGGGCTGACTCAAGTACTAATGACGGGGAGCGGTCCGACGATTTTTGGATTAGGCGAAGGCGCCAGGCTAGAATCGCTATTCAATTATTTTAGCTCTAAATATAGAGCAATAATGACTAGCCCAAGCGCTACAGGTATCCTGATTGACTAAAAAGATATCCGGCCGAGACATATGGCCTGAATGTTGGGGTGTCGTCAAGTGGCAAGACACGGGTCTTTGGATCCCGCATTCGGAGGTTCGAATCCTCCCACCCCAGCCAACAAATTCCCTTAATATTTCTAGCCAATGAGGTCTTAAATGCCTTCTAAAACTCGTGAAACCAGAGAAATTCAGAAACAGAGACTGTCCGAAGCAATAGAGAGCCGCTCGAAGCTTTTGGTTGACCAAGGCACGTCTGAAAAAGATTTGGCCAAGGATCCTCAGATAAAGAGTTTCAAGGCTAAAGTTAAGCAAATTGACGGGGCTTTGGCCCGGATCGCCTTTCTGGCTGAGCAGAATGTCAAAATGGCTGAGAAACAAGCTCAGAAAAAGGCCCAGGCCGAAGCAGATCGTGCAGAGATGATTAAGCCGGGCGCCAAGCCAAAGAGTAAGAAAAAAGTTGAGGAGCCAGTTTCAGAGCCCACAAAGAAGGGTGGTAAGGCTAAAGGGAAGCAAAAATCAGAAGGGAAGAAAGACTCCAAATAATTTGTTTTTTTTAACAATATTAAGTCTGACATTCCTCATATTTCATTAGACACAATGCTGATTGGATTCACGCTGTTTAAATGAATCCAATCAGTTGATTTTATAAGCGCTTCCTGTTTTTCCCTCCGAGCCTTTATACAGGGTATTCATGGATAGCATTAATATTTTTCAGACCTTACAAAAACTGGTTTTATTGGCGCCGGGGTTTTTGCTGGCTATTACGGTTCACGAGTTTACTCATGGATACGTTGCTAACCGGTTTGGTGACCCTACTGCCAAGATGGCTGGAAGGCTGACGTTTAACCCGTTGAGTCACCTGGATCCCATAGGAACTTTAGCGTTGGTGCTTACTCAGATGATAGGGTGGGCGAAGCCGGTTCCCGTTAACCCACGCTACTTGTCTAATCCCAGATCCGACATGCTGTGGATAAGCCTGGGAGGGCCAGCGGCAAATCTGCTAACAGCAATTGTTCTAGCTCTTTGTTTGCACATTTTGGATGCATTCTCCGGCCATTCGATGATGCGCGATTCATCGGGCTTAATACTGAACCCGCTAGTTCTGATAATCTATTTTGGAATTCAAATTAACATAGTATTGGCTGTCTTTAACCTCATTCCCGTTCCTCCCCTTGACGGCTTCAGCATTTTGCAGGGAGTTCTTCCACGAGACTATGCCTACCAATTGGAGAGACTTGAGCCTTATGGTTTCATTATTTTGCTAATCTTGCTTCTTTCAGGGGCTATTTCTTTTATTATAGTTCCCCCGATCATGTTCATACAAAATCTTCTTTTAGGTCAATTATAAGCTGAGACGTAAGATGCCCTATGAGGTCAAGCTCGAGAAATTTGAAGGACCGCTTGATCTTCTATTGTATCTGGTTAATCGAAACGAAGTAAGCATATTGGATATACCTATTTCATTGATTACTGATCAGTATCTGGAGACTTTGGAAAGAGTCCAGTCGGTGAATCTGGAAATAGCCGGCGAATACTTGGTGATGGCCTCTTATTTGACGCAAATAAAATCTGCGTGTCTTTTGCCCAGCGCAATTGCGGATGATCAGGAAGAAACAATTGAGGATCCTCGACAGGAACTGATTGAACATTTGCTCGAATACAAAAGATATCGGGATGTGTCAAGAATGCTTGACTGTTCACCGATTCTGGGCAGAGAAGTCTTTAGTCGAGGTTTCTTTGATGAAGATGTCGAAAGAGTCGATTCAGTATCAAACATAGAAGTAAGCATGGATGATCTTCTTGACGTCCTTAAAGAACTAGTTGCCCGGACCGCAAGACCTGATCTGCTCGTTCTTGAGCCTGAGGCGCTAGCTGTGAAGGACAAGATCAATCTGATAATCGATGTTATAAACAGAAAGAAATGGGTAACTTTTCGTTCACTGTTTGACGATGACTTGACCAGGATACAAATGATCACAACCTTTCTGGCCCTCTTGGAAGTTGTTAAAATGGGTCTGGCCCGGATTTACCAGGACGTTCCCTTTGGAGCCATTCTCATTTCAAAAAAATGAGCAATCACAAGATGTTTCTAAGTTCTTTTAAGATCGTGCTGGCTTGAGCACTTACGGAGGAGATTATGAGTTTAAAACTCCAACGGTCGATGCTGATATTGCCGGTCAATGTTCAGAAATTCGTAGAGAAAGCGCATGCCAGGGGCGCTGACGCAATAGTGTTGGATCTAGAGGATGCTGTTCCTGATTCAGAAAAGAAAATGTCCCGTTTACTAGTAAGGGAATCAATCGAGATAGCGGGTAGGGGTGGAGCCGATGTCTTGGTAAGGATCAACAATGACAGGAGCATGATCCGTGAAGATCTCGAAGCAGCCATTTATCCTGGTCTATCAGCTATATTCATGCCCAAAGTTGAATATCCGGAGCAGATTAGTGAGTTGGAGAGTTTGATGGGGGAGTTAGAAAAGGCAAGAGGCTTTGAGGTGGGGTCCATAAAGATAGCAATTCATGTGGAAAGCCCACTGGGTTTGCTTAATCTGAAGGAAATAGCCTCATCAAGCAAACGAGCTGAATCGATTAGTATGGGAGTTGATGATTACTGTCTCCAAATGGGGGTCAGACCATCTGAAGCTGCAGAGGAATTGTTTTTTCCTCTAAACATGATCGCAATAGTCGCTCATGCCTACGGAACTATTCCTTTAGGAATCTTTGGATCGGTGGCTGATTATAATGATCTCGAAAAATTCAGGTTATCTGCTCAACGAGCCAAGAATCTGGGGTTCTCTGGAGCATATTGCATTCATCCGGGTCAGTTGGGAATTCTTAATGAGGTGTTTTCTCCTGGAAAAGATGAGGAGCTTTGGGCTCGACGAGTTGTAGACTGTTTCGAAGAATCTGCCAGAAAAGGCCGGGCTTCGACGAGTCTCGATGGAAGAATGGTTGACACCCCAATTTATAAGCAGGCGCTATCGATTCTTGGGACTATTAAAGCAATTGAGGAGAGAAAAGACCGACAGACAGTACTAAAGCAGAGATTAAAAAATTAATAAGGGTCCAAGTAGATGAATGCCGAAGAAAGTCTGGAAAATAAAATCCAGGATTACTCGTTTTTTCTAAGCAGGGTGGGTAAACCCGTTCCCAATTCCGGAGGAGGAGCTGTAGCAGCTTATGCTGGGGGTTTGGCCACTGTCCTCATGCTAAAGGTATGCAGAATAGA
>JBFXII010000294.1:0-4601 GCA_050176095.1 Desulfomonilaceae bacterium | reverse complement strand
TTTCGGATTTGAAGATCCTGACGACGATAACAAGGCCATTACTTCTCAGACAGTCCTGATTTCTGTAATGCATGCAAACACTGAAATAGGGACGATAGAACCCATCACAGAAATTGGTAAGATTGCCCAAGAACACGGCATTCCTTTTCACACAGACGCAGTAGCCACCGCTGGGGTGATTCCAGTGGATGTTAAGGCAATGAACGTTGACATGCTGTCCTTAGCTTCCAACCCTATGTACGGGCCCCATGGAGTAGGGGCGTTGTACGTAAAAAAGGGAGTAAAGATTTCACCTCTGCTTGACGGCGGAATTCAAGAAAGCGGTTTAAGGGCCGGTACAGAGAATGTCCTGGGTATTGTTGGAATGGGCAAAGCTGCGGAGATTGCTGCTAAGGAGATGAACTCGCGCATTGAACACCTTATCCCGCTGAGGGACAGGCTTATGAATGAAATTCCCCGGGTGATCGAAGAAGTGGACCTTGTTGGACACCCGACTGTGAGACTTCCTGGCAATGCCAGTTTGACGGTAAAATATGTTGAAGGCGAATCCATGTTGTTGTTCCTTGACATGGAAGGGGTGAAGATAGCAAGTGGGTCAGCATGTATTTCACGTTCGCTGAAAGTATCACACGTTATGCTTTCAATGGGGATTGATGCTGGGACTGCTCAGGGTTCACTGTTGTTCACTCTGGGAAGTGACAATACATCAGAAGATGTTGACGATGTGGTCAGGATACTTCCACCAATCGTTCAGCGGCTCAGGGAAATGTCGCCTCTTTACAAAAAGACAACCAAAAGCAAAACGGCGTAGATACACTACGTATAATAGAGAAGACAAGCGATATAGTCGCGAATAGTAGAATACAGAAAAGCGGATGTTCGAGTTTTTGCATTTCGAATTGGAACATCCCACGGAGAGCAAAGATGTATAATGAAACAGTAATGGAGCACTTCAAAAATCCCAGAAATGTTGGGGAAATAGCTGATGCTGATGGTGTTGGCAGTGTTGGAAACCCTGCGTGTGGCGATATAATGGAGTTCTATATTAAGGTTAAGGATGATGTCTTAGAAGACGTGAAATTCAAGACTTTTGGTTGTGGAGCTGCCATAGCTGTTTCGAGCATGGTTAGCGAAATGGCTAAGGGTAAGACATTAGAAGAGGCCTTAAAAATATCAAACAAGTCTGTCATAGAAGCTTTAGAAGGATTACCGAAGAAAAAACATCATTGTTCAAATCTTGGTGCGGACGCTCTACACAGGGCCATTGAGGACTACTATGCAAAACTCAAGGGGTCTGAAAAAGAAAAACCGGTAGATGGTCCCGAGGTGTGCTCGTGTCCGGTCTGCGATGTCAAAGATCCGCAGGAAGCTCCTTATTGCGCTTCAGTTTGTGAGCGGACTTCAAAGTAGTAATCAGAAACATAATGTTTGGCCACTGACTAGGGGGGCGTAAACAGCGCTCCCCTGAAGTATAGCCTGTTCATTCGCTAGCTGGTGGTCCCCGAATCTTCCGGGTAGGTCACGTGATCCAAGTATAAACCGTTAGAGGCAGCCTTTCCAATTGCAAGAGACCTGTCTTGGGAATCGAGAATTGTCTTGACCCTTTCAGGGGGGATTTGATTTTTTCCAACTCTAATGAGTGTAGCGACGATAGTCCTCACCATATACCTCAAAAATCCCGAGCCAGTTATTGAAAAGATCATCAATCCACTTCCCGGCTCAATGTTCCACGAAGCTGAATAAATCTCTCTGACAGTAGAAGGGGTTCCATCAGTAGGGGCGCCGAACGCCGCAAAATCATGCGCTCCAATGAATGCTGATGAGGCGATGTTCATAAGCCCTAAGTCAAGTTCTTGAGGGACGTGAAAAGAATAGAGCCTGTGGAAAGGAGATCTAACTGATCCGTTGAGAACGACGTAGCGGTATGTCTTTGATACGGCTTTGTGTCTGGCGTGAAAGTCGTCGCAAACGTAGTCGAGCTGAATTATGCAGATATCCGGGGCCAGCAATGAATTGAGAGCTTTTTGCAGCTTGTGTGGTTCATGAAACCAATCAACTGAAAAATGAGCGACCTGTCCGAAGGCATGAACCCCTGCGTCTGTTCTACCCGCCCCGTATACTCGAATAGGTCTACGGAAAATTTGTAATAATACTCTCTCAATTTCTCCCTGGATGGTTGGATGACTGGGTTGAAATTGCCATCCGTGATATGAGGAACCGTCGTATTGGATGACCGCTTTAAACTTATTCATGACCCGGAGTTTTCGCTGCTAA
This sequence comes from Desulfomonilaceae bacterium, assembly GCA_050176095.1. GTDB lineage: Bacteria > Desulfobacterota > Desulfomonilia > Desulfomonilales > Desulfomonilaceae > CAITZA01. The sequence continues at coordinate 2,327 of JBFXII010000294.1, read as the reverse complement.
AGAATGATAAGTAAGAATGTCGGGCCCCAATTTGTACTGAGAAGGCCCTAGTTTATTTGGGATTTTCTACCATGGCAATGAAGTATCGGTGCAAGCGGTCATCGGATGTCAATTCAGGATGGAAAGATGTTGCTAGTAAGTTGTTCTGACGAACCGCGACTATTCTGTCATTATTGATTTGACACAGTACTCTGACGTTTTTACCAACATTCTTTACGACAGGAGCTCTAATGAATATTCCGGGGAAAGCAGGGCCCTTCAAGCCGTCTATGAAAAGGTCCTGCTCAAAACTTTCCACTTGTCTACCAAAAGCGTTTCTTTCAACTTCTATATCCATGATTCCCAACAACGGTTGGTCGAATCCTACTTCTTTGGCCATGAAAACCAGACCGCCGCATGTTCCCCAAATTGGAATAGTTTTAGATAATTTTCTCAGTTCCTCTATCAAGTTGTATTGACGAGCCAGCTTCCCGATAGTCGTGCTTTCTCCTCCAGGAATGATCAAAGCATCAAGATCATGTAAGTCCTGAGGAAGTCGAACTTCGACGGTTTCAACGCCGATTTTGTTCAAGAATGCGCAATGCTCTTGGAAATCGCCCTGTACCGCTAACACGCCAATCCGCATAGTGAAGGTCCTTACCAACCTCTGACGGCCAAGCGTTCACTTTCAGGTAGCTGGCTTATTCCAATGCCTACCATGGCCTCGCCTAAACCTTTGCTTACTTCAGCCAGAATTTGAGGGTTGTTAAAATGAGTGACAGCCTGAACGATGGCTTTAGCACGGGCTGCTGGATTTCCACTCTTAAAAATTCCGGATCCCACGAACACTCCGTCCACGCCAAGTTGCATCATCATGGCCGCATCTGCTGGAGTAGCAACCCCGCCTGCGGCGAAATTGACTACGGGGAGACGTTTTTTTTCTGCTGTTTCGCGCACCAGTTCCAGGGGCGCTCTAATTTCCTTTGCATATGCTGCCAGTTCATCAGTTCGCATCACCGAAATCTTGTTGATTTCTCCAATGACTGATCTGGCGTGACGAACCGCTTCAACCACATCGCCGGTTCCAGCTTCCCCTTTGGTTCTGATCATGGCTGCTCCTTCAGCAATTCTTCTCAACGCTTCTCCTAAATTTCGGCAGCCACAAACAAACGGGGCCTTAAAATTTATCTTATCTATATGATTATTTTCATCGGCCGGTGTGAGAACCTCGCTCTCGTCAATGTAATCAACGCCTATTGCTTCAAGTATCTGAGCCTCCACAAAGTGGCCTATCCTGCACTTGGCCATAACGGGTATTGAGACACAGGACATGATTTCGAGGATTAGCCCGGGGTCGCTCATTCTTGCGACTCCGCCGTGAGCTCTAATATCAGCAGGGACCCTTTCCAGAGCCATTACGGCGCATGCTCCAGCTTCTTCAGCAATTTTTGCGTGTTCGGGAGTGACTACATCCATTATCACTCCGCCTTTAAGCATCTGTGCATGTCCACGTTTTACCGTGAGTGTTCCTGTTTCCATAGGACTTCTCCCATCCAAAATTTGAGACCAGTTTTGCCGAAGACCATGTCCAATCTTTTTAATTGAAAGAGATTAACGCGATCGCGTGGAAAACGGTAATCGGCTTCCGCAAAGAGTTTTATTGCTTGCCAACAAAGAACGCAAAAGTGACCACGAACAAATATTCTGGCCACACATGCCTAAACAAAGCTGTCTTGTTTTCCTATTTGAGGATTTTCAGAGCAAAAACTATTTCTGCTCTGAAATTTTCCTAATTTCTTCTTCGATGAATTTTTTCAAATTGTCATCAGGAGACATGAGAGCGGATAGTTCGCTATCCAGATTTGATGGTTTGATTTTGCAAATCCACCCTTCCCCATAAGGATCTTCATTTATTTTTTCCGGTTCATCCTCAAGTAGCGTGTTTACTTCAGCGACCTCACCAGAGACAACAGCGTAGATCCTTCCAACCCATTTACCGGACTCAATGGAGCCGTATGGTTTCCCTTGGGTCAACTCATCCCCTTCTTCTGGTAAATCCACAAAAGTTATTTCGCCAGACTGCTTGGAAATGAATTCTCCTGCTCCTGTTACAACCAGATCGCCCTCTACTCTAGCCCAATAGTGGTTCTTTTCAAATTTCAGATCATCCGGAAACACATATCCTGCGTACTCCATGACAGTCTCCTCATGATAGGTTGACGCAAAGCATTTCCATTAAAGTGGAGCTTTTTTCGTCATATTTCAAAACTTTTCATCCTTCGACCATTTTTAGCATCGCCGAAGGTTTTACTCTATTAAGTTTGAAGCCTAACTTCTCTGAACTCATT
>JBFXII010000293.1:0-4609 GCA_050176095.1 Desulfomonilaceae bacterium | reverse complement strand
AAGCACAACGATCTGGAAAATGTCGGACATACCGCCAGGCATCACACCTTTTTTGAAATGTTGGGTAATTTCTCGTTTGGAGATTACTTCAAAAAGGATGCCATTGCTTACGCCTGGCAATTTTTCACTCGCGATATAGGTCTGGATAAAAAAGATCTACACGTCACAATTTACAAAGATGATGATGACGCTTATGAGTTGTGGAAGAATGTCCTGGGGACAGGAACTAATCCGATTGGCAGGCTTGGGGATAAAGACAATTTTTGGAGTATGGGTGACACAGGTCCTTGTGGGCCATGCTCGGAAATTCATATTGACCAAGGACCTCGTCTTGGTTGTGGCCATCCGGATTGTGGTCCAGCTTGTGACTGCGATAGATTCCTGGAACTTTGGAATCTGGTCTTCATGCAATTTGACAGAGATTCGAACGGAGAAATGACACCGCTACCCCGTCCTTCCATTGACACTGGTTTAGGACTTGAGAGACTGGCAGCTGTAGTACAAGGTAAGGATAGCAACTGGGAATCTGATCTTTTTGTTCCAATCATTAGAAGAGTTGAGGAACTCTCGGGTAAACAGTGCACAGGACAGGACTTTAATTCGGTAGCCATAAAGGTTATCGCAGACCACAGCAGAGCTGCGGCGTTTCTCATATCTGATGGAGTTTTGCCTGCGAATGAGGGTAGGGGATATGTATTAAGGAGAATTATGAGACGTGCCATCAGATACGGTAAGCACATAGGACTCAGCGAGCCTTTTCTGTACAATACTTCAGGTGTTGTCATAGATCACATGGCTGATGCTTATCCGGATCTTGCGACTCACCGAACACTCATAGAAAGAGTCATAAGAAATGAAGAAGAGCGTTTTATGGAGACACTTTCCAGAGGGCTGCTGCTATTTGAAGAGGAGGCTGATAGAGTTAGGAAAAAAGGACTGTCGGTTATTCCAGGCGAGGTTGTTTTCAAACTCTATGATACTTTCGGTTTCCCTCCTGATCTCACACAGGATCTAGCTTCTGAATTGGGCTTGATTGTTGACCATAGAGGCTTCGAATGTGAAATGTCCAAGCAGAAGACTCTGGCCAGAGAGGCCTGGGACGGGGCTCAGTCGGATGAAAAAATATCTGATGTGGATCTTGTGGAAAAGATATCTCAAGTTGAATTCACTGGTTATGATAAATTAGAAGATCATGGTGTGATCGTCGCGCTTATAAGGGATGGCAAGTCCGTAGAAAAGCTCTCACAGGGCGAGAGTGGCCTAATTGTAACTGACAGGACACCGTTCTATGCAGAATCAGGGGGCCAGGTGGGTGACCAAGGTTTCATTCACGACAACGGCAACAGATCAATTGTCGAGGATACCATCAAAGTAGGTTCGGGAATTATCTCTCACAAGGTGAAAGTTCAACAGGGATTTTTCAGCAAAGGACAAAAAATATTTCTGTCTGTGGATCAACAGCGGCGAAGGGCAATTATGGCCAATCATTCCGCCACACACCTACTGCAATGGGCCCTCCGGGAGGTCTTGGGGGAACATGTGGGGCAGCGGGGTTCACTAGTGGAGCCTAACAGGTTTCGATTTGATTTTACTCATTTCTCAGCTATTGAGCAATCGGAGCTAGATCATATTGAGGATTTAGTCAATCAGGCCATCATGAAGAACGTTGGTGTAGAAGCCCGGATAATTCCCATCGAACAGGCCACCTCAGAAGGAGCGATGGCTTTGTTTGGAGAAAAGTACGGCGAAACCGTGAGAATGATCTCCGTGGGCGCTTTGAGTAAGGAATTGTGCGGAGGAACTCACGTCGCTCGCTCAGGTGACATAGGTATGTTCAAGATACTATCTGAAGGCGGAATTGCGGCAGGCGTTCGAAGAATAGAAGGAACAACAGGCTCAGAGGCTATTAAGTACGTCAGATCCTTGGAAGCTGAAATTAAGCAATTGTCTGAAAAACTTCGAGGATCACGAGGGGAGCTGATCAAAAAATTAGACAAGTTGATCGATGAAAAGAAAGCCCGGGAACGTGAAGTTGACACTCTAAAACAGAAACTTGCTTCGGGAGGGGGAACTAAGAATATTTTGCAAGGTCTCAAAGAGATTAACGGGATTCGGGTAGTTACCCAAAAGTTGGATGACATCACTGATCCCAAATCATTAAGAGAATACGGGGATAAACTTAAGGAAGCTCTTGGATCCGGTCTGGCTCTTATTGGCGCAAACGCCGACAGCAAAGGCCTGTTGTTAGCAATTGTAACTAAGGATTTGACCAACAAGTTTCATGCCGGAAAGATTGTCAAAAAAGCAGCAGAAAAACTCGGAGGGTCAGGCGGCGGGCGACCAGACATGGCTCAAGCCGGAGGTCCCGATTTTTCCAAAATCGACCAAGCCCTAAAATCAATAGAGGAATTCTTTTAACAATCGTCGAGAAATTATTCTAAATGAACCTTGAAAGTGTTTTTCAAGTTAATTGTCGAGCAGTTCTTTATAGGGAGCTTTGCAATGGATATCAACCAAAATGATGAAATTTACGGACGAATTACTCGAATTATCAATCAGTTAAGAATGGAACGAAAATCGATCACAATTTTTAAAGTGGTGGAAATGACTGGATTAGATTCCTCAGTAGTATTCCAATACTTTTATGAGAAAGGTTTGTTGAGGGGTAAGTAAGACTGCAGAAAGGATTATTGAAACAGAACTCTTTTTTTGAAAATATTTTTGGTTGAATTTGTCAATCCTCGATGAACCCAGGGGGTAACTCGGAGGGTTTCGCGGTATCTGAAGTATTGGAGGCATTATTGGGCAAGGTTACTGCCGGTTGGGAATCAAAAGTTTCTGGTCCCAGAATGTCTCGCCCAAGTTTTTCAGTCTTAAATTCTAATCCATATTCTTTAGACTTTTCAATGTAAGATCCGGAAACGAGTCTGACCTCCCCAATAATATTTATTCGGATAGCTGAACTTCCTTCAACCGGACATTTGTTCTCACACCAACCACATCCAGTACATTTATTGGGGATTACATAAGGGACGGCATTTTTTCGACCCTCTGTAGGCTTGAAAATGACAGCGTTGTATGGACAAACTTCATCGCAAACCAAGCACTTCTTGTCTTGATTCCATACGAGACACGCCTGCCTGTCGATCCATGCTGTTCCAATTTTTACACTTTTCTTCTCGGCCAAATCCAGAGGCCTGATGGCGCTAGTGGGGCAGACCTGTCCGCAAGTGGCGCAGTTCAGCTCGCATGCAGCAAGTCTTGGCGCCAAAACGGGCGTAAACATTCCTTCGAGACCAGCCTTTAACCAGACAGGCTGAAGTGTGTTTGTAGGGCAGGCTTTCATGCATAGCCCACACCTTACGCACCTTGCTAGAAATTCTCTTTCCGGAATAGATCCGGGAGGTCGCAACAACTCTGCATCAGTAAGCCGTTTTTCCTGACCCATTAGTCGAGGTTGGTTCCAGCCAGTCTTGATAAGTCCCGCAAAAACAAATCCGCTTGCCATACCTGCAAGGGTTTGTCGTCTCGTAGGAAAGGAACTATTCAAAACCTGAACCGTTTTTGAATGTGTTTCTTTGTAATGGGGGCGAAAAGAAATTGCCGACACCGGACAAATCTTGCTGCATTTTAGGCAAACAATGCACTCTGAGTTTACATTGCTGATGTGGTTCTCCTTGATGCAACCAGTTGGGCAATTTTTCAAACAAAGATTGCAATGGATACAAGAATCGTTGACCTGCCTCTTAACAACAGACCTAGGAGAAAAAATGCCAAAAATAGCCCCTGACGGACATAAATTGCGGCACCAGAAGCGAGGCTGAATTAGAGATACCAGCGCTATGGCCAAAAACAGAATCGCAACAAATTCATTGGTTGCAAAAACCCTATTTGGAATTTGCATGTAAGTGATTTGAGGCAGATAGGGCTCGAAGGAAGTCAACAACTCTATGCCCGTGTCGCCGGCAAGTAAAACTAATGGGTGAACTACCAGTGCTATAAAACGAGTCGCTAATGATATTGGTGATCCCCAAAAAACAAATGAAACGCCACAAATTGCTGCAAAAACAACAAATATTAAAAATAGAAACTTATATTTTCTATATCTTGACGTGTTTTCGTAAGAATTTGCTTGTGAGTTTCGTGAAGGGTCAGATTGGATAAAAAAACTACAAGCATCAAGCATGACTCCCATGGGGCAAATGTATCCACAGAAAAAGCGACCAAGAATAAGAGTCAACAGAAGCACTACCCCCGCAGGGAGCAAGGCTTCCCATAAAAAAGTTCTGTCAGCTATTGATGAAACGATCCCAATAGATGGATCTAGCCTAAGAAACAGATCTGTGGGAATTCCCGCCCTAAATGGGTGGCTGGCCCAAAAAATCAATATCAAAAAAAATGATAGTGAGATAGCTTGTATTATGCGTTGAAATCTGTTCAAGACCGTATATTTCTTATGTTCAGCTTGCTCAAATCAGACTGACCTAAGCCTCGCTCTGCTGCAATTTTTATGTGTTTTACCTGGTTCGGCTGAAATTTCTTGCCATACCAGGTTCCAAGAGCAACCATTTGTGCGTCTGCGGCCACCATGTCAGTTGACGCGACGACC
>JBFXII010000292.1:0-4642 GCA_050176095.1 Desulfomonilaceae bacterium | reverse complement strand
TCATCAATCAATATCAACTCAATGTTTTTGTATGATGAGTTGAGGATAGATGAGGCTGACGCCACAATTGTTTCGGATTCATCTTTGGCCGGAATGATGACACTGATTTTGGGAATGTACGCAGGGCGAGATCTATAAAAGCAATGTCGCAGTGTCAGATCCTCTCTAAGTTCCCTCACAAGCGTGGGTGTCAGACATAGCAATCTGAATAAGACTACGAGCACAAACAAGAATACCAACCAATCGAAAAACAAAGTGACCCTCTGAATAATACTTACTTGATGTTTAGAACATTCCGTCGCCTATTAGCGATGATGAACGAAATCGTTCCAGTCTATCATGCTGTCAAATTAGCCAAAATACGGTAAATTGGGTAACATTCCAAACGAAATGTTTGACAACGACGAAATGGCGTCGAGAACAAGCGTCTTGTTCACTTGGAATGTTGTCATTCTTGTCTGAAGGGAATTGATCAGTTCTGGGGTGTCATATGTTTGCGGTTGTAAAGAGATTCGGCGGTCAACAAGTCCGAACGGGCTTCCTCTCTCTTTCCGAGCTTTTCAAGCAATGATGCCCGAACACGATAGGCCTCAGCGTGACGATTGTCTAACCGGATTGCAGCTGATACAAAGGCTAATGCCTCATTAATAAGATTGTTTCTCATCAAATCCTGAGCAGTGGCCACATGATCAGAAGCATTTTCAAGGTCCGTGTCGTGAACATAAAAAAATTCGGGAGAGAAAGAGCTCTCATAATTTGAATTGGACGCCGTAACTGCAAAATTGTACATGTGGCCGGGATCCAGTCCTTTTAATAAAACGACATTTTCAGTCGTTTCGAACATTCTTCTGTACTCACCTTTTTCTGTCCCCCAAAATAGGGTATATGATTCCGCGCCCGATGAGTTTTTCCATGTTGCCAGAACACCGTCTTCAACGGCATTAACATGTAGACCTTCCGGGAAAGAAGGGATCTTGGTTTGTGATATCCTTTTCTCGGAAGAGGTTCCCATGGAAGCGGTTAAGATTATTCCAGCCACTATTGCCAACAGCACATAATGTGTCTTCTTGATTTTAAACGTAGATATTTTCATACCATTCCTGGCGCGCGTTAATTCGAGAATGAATTGCCTAATTTTCTGAGCCTTGTCGCCCACTTGGTCAAGAATGGCGCTCATTAATTCAAGCCCTCTACCGAAGCATCCTTGCGAGAGATTTGTTGTATGTTGAGGTAAAACTCAACCTTATCTGAATATTATAAGTTGCTTATTCCAATTCCGCAACTGCGACGAAAGGAATCCTCCAAAAAATTTTATACATTTCTAAAATCCACAAGAAATTTTTGATAATGATAATCCATTGTGCTATATAGCTGTTCATCATGAAAATGTCGTCATTTTAAGGTGTTGATCTATATAAAGAAACAGGAGGTTGAACCATTGAAAAAAAATATTATTTTCTCATGTTTGTTGATGTTGATTCTTGTCACAACGGTGTGTGGCTCCACGCCAAGTGGAACTGCCTCACCCAATGACAATCAAGTCTTAGCGAAGATAGGAGACAAGGTAGTCACCGAGTCTGATCTCAAGGACATGTCCAATGCAGTTCCGGACAAATTCAAACATTATTATCAGACACCGGAGGGTAGGCGACAAACACTTGAATACATAGTCAATGTTTATGCTTTGGCTGCGGAAGCTGAGAAACAAGGAACAGACAAAAGACCGGATGTTCAGAAATTGCTGAATTTTACAAGAAACGATCTTCTGGCAAGATTTTACCTTGAAAGTCTGACCAAGAACATACCCTCGCCGACTGATGCTGATGCGCAAGCTTTTTACGAACAAAACAAATCAGAATTTGTGACTCCGGAAAGTATTCATTTAAGTCATGTCCTGGTCGAGACCGAGAGAGACGCCAAAGACGTTCTTGCCAGACTTAAGAAAGGCGAGAAGTTCGGAGACATAGCAAGTCAGGTTTCCATATGTCCAAGTAAAGATGTGAAAGGCGATTTAGATTGGATGCCTAGAGGCAACCTGGCTCCGGAAATTGAAGAAGTCGCTTTTACAATGAAAAATGATCAGATAACAGGCCCAGTAAAAACAAAATTTGGTTATCATGTATTGCTAATGCATGACAAACGTCCGGCCCGTGAAAACTCTTTTGACCAAGTGAAAGAACTGATAATAGAGCAGATCAAATTCCTGAGACAACAAGAACAATATGAAAAAATAGCTGAAAATTTGAGGAAGAAATATAACGTCCAAATCTTGTTGCCCCCCGTAAATACACCACCCGTTGGACCGAGATAATTGGTTAAAGACGCCTCTCAAAAGAGGCGTCTTCCAGACACAGCACTATTCCTCTAGAGGAACAAACATATCTTCTGCTTCCTCAACAAATTCAGACATGTCGCCGACCTGCTCGTTTATTCGATCTAATGCTTCTTCCGCCGTCCTGGTGTGGAGACTTTCAGATCTGATCATCAATGATACCAGCTCAGAAAAATACATCTCATCAATCAAATGAATTTTTGTCAGTATGTCTAAAGCCTCTTCATCTGTAACCTCTAGATCATCCGGCTTGAGTTCACCGCGGTCAAGCTTCACCATAAAATCAGCCGGGAAAGCCGAATCTTCAGGGTCCACTGTGTCTGACACCTTTGTGGTCTGAGGTTTCACAATTTTTTCCTGAAAAGCTAAGGCTACGAGTTTTATGTCTATTTTGTCCAATAACTTAGCGAAAGTCTCATCGTCCTCCTCTAAAAAACTGACCATCCAATGGTAGGCTGTTTGAGGATCCGTTACACCTGACGTGGAAAAAAGCTCCGAGTCCAAATCTAGAATTGACTGCACTCTGTCGGGGTCAACCAGGCTCAAAACTCCAATATGGGTAGAGCTCTGAGATTTCATTATTCTAAACAAAGCGCGATCAGCGATTCCATCTACAATTCGTTTGCCCTCATCATCATCTAAGAGGAATATTATTTCTTGAGCTTTCTTGGGATCGCCGTAAGCTTCGTGAGAGACTAGGGATACCTGTTCTTCAGGGCTCAACGAGGCCATTATCTCTGAGGCTTGTTTCTTATCTTTTATAATCAAGTCCGAAACCTGTTTAGCAGTTTCTGAAACCGGCGCTAGTAAACTGTCATTCCTCATGTTCCTTAAATCTCCTCGTCACCGCTCCAGTGGGGATCTTCAATTGCTCTAACCATTTCAAATGCTGATTCGTTACCATCGAAATCTTCGTCAATCCAACCTTCGTCAGGTGGTCTGTACGATTCTCCAATATTTAAAACCAAGTTTTTTCGTGCTCTCGTAAAAGCGATCAGAGTGAACGCTCTTGCCAGCTCGGATTTTATCTGATCGTCATCCGTATCTCTGAATGCAAAAACTATTTTCCTCAATTTGTCCGAGTGCTTTTTATCTAATTGTATACCCTTGGTATCTAAAAGTTCTCTCAAATCGGCTATATTATCATTCTTGATAGATGCGAAAGCCTTTGTCATAAATTCCTGAGACAGCTTCACCAGATGCCTCATGCAAAACGCTAGGGTGACGGCATCCATGACTGTAGGATTCTTGGCTATCAAATCTAGGTAAATCCCTTCTGAACCGGAATTTTCGTCGCAGAATTCTTCGAAGGATCTGAACTCCGAACTCAACTCCGGGTTTACCACAATTTCTTGGTCAAACGACATTCGTCACCTCCTCTTGCCAGTTTACATTCTAGAACTAACTTAGGGATGTTTCAAGTTAGTGTTTGTACCTGAAAACTGTTAGGGTTCATAACTGGGTTAACATCGATGGCATTCGTGTATTTTTTTAGGAGCTGTAGAAGTTATGGAAAAAGTTGAGCATAATTAGACTTCAACTGGAAGCGGTTGTTCTCACGCGTCCGTATTGGCGCATGGAAATGACTAAAGGATGGAAATACAGGCCGAATGGTTGAATGATTGATTCTCTTTTACAAACTCAACTGGAAAAACTTCATCGTGGCCAAATGAAATTTGTTAAAAAATTGGAATACTGAGGCTCTGTTATTTTGGAGGACGCGTGATGATTACCGCAGGAATTGACTGTGGGGCAAAAAATACAAAAACGGTGGTAATGCAAGACAAGCAGATCATAAGCTACGCATTATTACCAACGGGATTTGACCAGTCAGGAGCTGTTAGCAAATCCCTCGATGAAGCTTTGAATAGGGCGCAGATACCTATGGACAAGGTCTGGCAAATTTGTGGAACAGGATCTGGAGCTAAATCGATTGGGGTGGACATCAAAATAAACGACGTTAAGGCAATAGCAACTGCAGCCAACTATTTCTTTCAGACGGCTCGTACAGTGATTGATGTGGGCGCTGAAGAAGCCAGAGCAGCGAGCATAGACGAAACAGGGCTGGTAATAGATTTTGCAATCAACGAAAAATGCGCTGCTGGAACCGGGGCCTTTGTCGAAGCGATGGCGAGGGCGCTAGAAACATCGATCGAAGAAATAGGAGAACTTTCACTCTTATCTGACAATCCCATTCCAATGAATGCTCAGTGTACCATATTTGCCGAATCTGAAGTTGTGGGACTTATCCATTCGAAGGTCAAAAAAATGGATATTTCACGAGCCATTCATGATGCAATTGCATCTAGG
>JBFXII010000291.1:0-4651 GCA_050176095.1 Desulfomonilaceae bacterium | reverse complement strand
GTCAAAATCAGTTGGGAGAAATCTCAAGACTTCTGTTCAGCCCAATTACGTGCCTGCGGCGTCAACTGAGAGCGCCGCTGAAAAAAAAAATTAGTTGTCAATGAATGTGAAACTGAGGTCGTATAAATTGACCTCAGTTTCGCCTATTAAACTATTTTTGTCATTGCTTGGAAAGTAGATCAATGATTTCACATTCTCAACATGATATTCTTCTCTCAAATTTGTCCCAGAGAATCATGGCTACTTCGTCACCACAATCAGCAACTCCAGGATCGAATTGTTTCAAATAGAGGCTCAAGTCGCTAGTCCACCTGGTTCGATCGCAATCCATGTAACGTCTCAAAAAACTGCCATAAAGTCCTTCCACCATGTAGGGAGTAATTCTTTCCAGCTCACGAACGAAGCTTACCGCTTTATCATTATTCATAGTCAAAGATCCTCCATCCTATGATAACACGCTCCAATAACTCCTAAACATTTATTTAGTAATTCAACATCGATTAAACAATATGCGTCCGCAAAATTTTTCGGTGTCACAAAATTTCAAACTCCGACTGGAAAATTATAACTTTAATTTTACGATAGGGATGAAAACGTGATAATGTTAATTGGTTGTACAACTGACCAGGAGGAAAGGATTTTTCATTGATCAAGCGTTACACAAGGGAACAGATGGGACGGATATGGGAGCCATCCAACAGATACCAGAAGTGGCTCGATATTGAACTTGCCGTATGCGAGGCATGGACAGCTCGAGGCGTCATTCCTTCAGAAAGCATGGAAAGGATTCGTTCAAAGGCAGCTTTTGACGTCGAGAGAATTGATGAGATAGAAAAAATTACTCGCCACGATGTGATAGCTTTTACAACTAGTGTCGCAGAATTCGTCGGAGAAGATTCGCGTTTCATTCATAGAGGACTGACCTCATACGATGTTGTTGATACTGCGTTGTCATTGCTGCTTCGTGAGGCCGGCTCTGTGATCCGGGATGGACTTGTAAATCTGCTGGCTGCTCTTAAAAAAAGAGCCTACGAACACAAGAAAACTCCCATGGTGGGGCGATCTCATGGAATACATGCGGAACCAGTAACTTTTGGCCTGAAATTGGCTCTGTTCTATAGTGAAATGAAAAGAAACCTAAAACGTTGGGACGCAGCTTTAGATACTATCTCCGTCGGGAAAATTTCTGGAGCAGTTGGAACTTTTGCACATCTTGATCCAGAAATGGAGGAAGACATTTTATCCCGACTGGGACTTAAGCCAGCTGAGGTTTCCAATCAAATCATACAACGCGATAGGCATGCAGAATACTTCACTTCCCTTGCCTTAATTGCAACAAGTATTGAAAAGATCGCCCTGGAAATTAGAGGTCTACAGAGGACCGAAGTTAGTGAAGTCGAGGAATATTTTCACAAGGGCCAAAAGGGTTCCTCCGCTATGCCTCACAAACGAAACCCTGTGCTCACAGAAAACTTGTGTGGTCTTTCAAGAATCGTCAGAGGAAATGCGCTTGCCGCATTGGAGAATGTTCCACTCTGGCACGAAAGGGATATTTCTCATTCTTCGGTTGAAAGAGTTATTGCGCCTGATTCGACTATTCTTGTTGACTTCATGATAGACAGATTGGCCTTCGTTATAAAGAACATGAGGATTTTTAATAATCAGATGATGAAGAATCTGATGAGTGGTAAGGGGCTTATTTTTTCAGAATCAATTTTGATTAAACTGGTCGATCGTGGTTTAACTAGAGAGGCTGCATATGCGATAGTTCAGAGAAACGCTATGAATGCCTGGGAAAATAATTTGGAATTTAAAGAAGTGCTGCTCTCAGATGAAGAGTTACTAGGTTATTTAACCAAGGAGGAAATAGAAGGGTCGTTTGATTTAGAACATGCTCTGCGTTGGACCGATCAGATTTTTCAGAGAGTCTTTGTTTGAGAATGCCAGCTCACGATAGCCAAACCAACGCACTGATTCTGCAAGTCTTCGAGTGCAACCTTTACAAAGACCATATCTAACCATTTGCCATTACCGAGAAATCTAAAGATGTTTAGAGGAGAGCTGCGGCGTATTGCCGCAGCCGCCATTGCATTTTTTTGAAGTCCCCTCCAAAAAATCAAAAAATAATCAGCTCTCGAAAATATTTATTAACTTTATATTTGAATCATGCTATTAACTGCCCCTAAGAAGAGACTCAATTAGTCGCTTCATTATAATAAGTTACAGGATAAGACGATATTTAAAAATAAACTGTATATTTAAAATACTGTAATATAATGATAAAAATAAGTGCTTATTTTGCTATGAGGAACCAAAGCATGGTAAGTGAAGTCTAAATATCAAGAAACGTTTTTTGATGAAACATCTTTATCTCTAATGCGTCTTTTCGAAGACCTAGTCATTCATGAAAGATTGTTAGAACAGTTTGTGAGTGTGTTAACCGTGAAGCTATTTGGGTGATGAGAATCAATACCCTCAACATCTTAGGAGAATGCCGTGATGAACGTCGGAGAAATTTGGAAGTCCCTGGCGGATAAGGTTAGGCGAAGCGAATATACGATAATGAACAAGGCTCCCTTGAAAGATGCGCCACCTATTCCTGCGCATAAGACCAGGCCTAGAGGAGGCTATTCAATCGTTGTCATAGGCCAATCAGGTAAATCTAGGCAGTATGAACTGTCTGCTGCATCGAGCAAAGTCGCAATGGGGTTCGCCATACTTTTGTTGTTCTTTTTAACCGTTGGACTGGTAAGCTCTACAGAATATTTACTGTACGGCTCTAGCAAAACGGCCTCAGACTCATCAATTTCCGAGAAACTGAACGCATTACAAGAAGAGCTTCGAAATAAAGAAGTCGCCTTAGCAGTCCATGAGAGCAGACTTAAAGAACAACAATTGTCTGGAGAGTCCGCTCAGGCTTCTAGAGATTTGGAACAGGCTTCAGGCTCCTCTGATTTGGCAGTTCATGGCGCAGCCGGCAAGGGCTCAATGTCTTCTTCTGTAGCCTCATTGAGTCCGAATCAGAAATTAAATAATTTCAATGATTCCTCTGTCTCTGAGCCCGAAAAAAAAGCCCAGAGCAACAAGTCAAACACCTCGGAAAAGTCAGATACGAACCTGAAAGCTACTCAGAATTCAGCTGAAAAGTCAGACACGAGTTTTCTTCAACAAGATGGCGCTCCTATCGTGAATTTCAATACTCAGGATGTGGCCGTAGCCACGGAATCCCAGGGATCTGGGACGCTTAGTTTCCGACTTGTCAAAGATCACCCAAATCTTCTTTTTTCCGGGTACCTTTTTGTTTTCGTGGAAATGGAAGATAAGCGCGGTGAAAACAAGATTTACGTTTATCCTGACAAAACCAGGCTTGGAGAAGGCGACTTGCCTTCGGATTTCAGAGAGGGAGAGAGTATTTCGTTCAAGTATAATTCAAGGGTTGAACTGCCATTCGGAGACATAAGGAGCGGCGCAAGCCTGGCTAGAGTTTCGATACTTCTCTATGGCGAAAATGGACGAATTGTTTTTCAGCGAGGTTTTGACAAACAAGAGCTCAATATTGCAATTGCCAATTCTAAAAAAACAGACTCTACTCGGCAAAAGACAGCATCAGAAAAAAGACGACCACTCTGAGGCAATGTGTATTAAATGGCCTGAAGAAAAGCTGTAATCAATGCTGGTCGTCAATGAGTAGCCGAAAAAATATGTTAACTAATTCGTGATATTTTGTTTTGACTGTCCACGAAAACGTTTTTTGAATGATGCTTGCGGCATTCTCGATCTTCCATATGCACGTAGGAACAGATTATAACGAGGTCTTTGACCGACACCTTGCGAGCGGCAGCTCCGTTTAGACATATGACTCCCGATCCAGGTTCACCGTTAATGACATATGTTGTGAATCGTTCCCCATTAGACACGTTGTAAATATGAACCTGCTCATATTCAAGCAAATCCGCTTCTCTCATCAGTTCCGAATCAATCGTCACGCTTCCTTCATAATCTACACATGCGCCGGTAACGGTGGCACGATGAATTTTTGATTTTAACATCACGCGTTGCATATCTAGACTCCGTAATTTGCAGTCTGCTGAGTTCCTATAAAAACTAGTTCTCTCAATTGACCAATAATACTAAGCTCGTTCTTATAAAACCATATTGTCAATTAATCTGGTTTTGCCTATTTTGACCGCTAACGCGATAACCGTTCCTATCTGGACCTTCTTTGCATCTTCTAAAGTTCTCGGATCGACAAGTTTTGCATAGTCAATTGAAGCGTCAGGTTCCATGGCAATTCGATCGATAATGCTTTTATGAATAATTTCTGGTGATGTTTCACCTGACTCAAATAACATCTTTGCCGTCACCATAGATTCGTATAGAATTGCCGCCTGCGCCCTTTCTGAATCATTCAAATACGCATTCCGAGAACTCATGGCTAGTCCATCAGCTTCTCTTATAACAGGACAGCTAACAATTTCGGTGTTTACATTGAGATCTCTTACCATCGTCCTTATTACTTGCAACTGTTGAAAGTCCTTCTGGCCGAAATATGCTCTACGTGGTGACACTATATTAAGAAGCTTCAAGACAATAGTTGCGACTCCCCTGAAATGGCCGGGTCGGCTAATTCCACACAACGGCCTGGATATTT
>JBFXII010000290.1:0-4672 GCA_050176095.1 Desulfomonilaceae bacterium | reverse complement strand
CGATTGTGAAGCAATAATGAGACATTCTCTTAGGGCTGAGATAGAAGACGAAACCCATCCTGTCTCATACATTGAGAGCTCACCCAAACCCTAAAATCCCGATTCGATGATTTTCTCAATGTCGCGATGTAAATGGTGGCTGGTGGACAGGCCGAATGTAGCAAATGGAACTATACGATCTGGAAATTTTTGAGAAAACTCGAGCACCGCGTCGTTGTTTCTCAAGTATAACTCTCTTTCTTTCCACGGAAATCCAAAGACCACCGCCTTTGCTATGGAGAATTTGTCCATGTAATCAATAAGTTCAGCCGATGATGCTATTCGAGCCTTGGGAGAAGAATAGAGAGCGCCGAAAGCTTGGTCACGCAGCACGAATTCTGTGCGATTGCTAACTACACTATCGTGGAACAGATGGACGTGGCAGTCGATTATCATATCTCGATCCTGCAGGGCGTTTATCTATTAGGAAGGTTGGAGTGAAGTGTCACGCACCTAGGTTATCCGAAAAAATCAATTTGCTTAAATAGATAACTTGGTATCGGCTTGACAACCCGTCACGAATACATAAATATCGTATCATGGAAAGGTTGTCAAAGCCTGCTTTATCCTAAATTTTTAAGTTAAAGTAATACTTTGAAAAGAAGCCTTTGTCTCTGAAGTACAGTTGGCAAAGAGGAAGCGGATTATGGCTGGAGAAGATTATTATTCAATACTTGGTGTAAAAAAGGACGCTTCTACAGACCAAATAAAGAAAGCTTACAGAAAATTGGCCAGGAAATATCATCCTGATGTAAATCCTGGAAATAAAGAAGCGGAAGAAAAGTTTAAGGAAGTTTCGCAGGCTCACGAGGCTTTGTCGGACCCCCAAAAGAGAAAGATTTATGATGAATTTGGCGAAGAGGGCTTGAAGGCCGGCTTTGATCCCGAACAAGCCCGGCAATATAAGCAATGGAGTAGTTTTGCAGGCTCAGGGGCCAAGAGCGCTCAAGGATTTGGCGGATTTTACAATCCTCATTCTGATAGAGGAGATTATAGGTATTCGGGTTTTGAGGACATACTTTCGGATCTCTTTGGAGGGGCTGGAACTACCCCTAAAGGCCCTCAAAAAGGTCGCGACATAGAGTCTGTTTTGGACGTCGATTTCGTTAGCTCTATCAGGGGAACTACAACCAGGATCACACTTCAGAAACAGAAGGTCTGCGTTAAATGTGGCGGACTGGGGCGGATCGAAAATTCGGATAGTCCTGTGTGCAAAACATGTAAAGGAACAGGTCAGACCAGTGTTTCGCAAGGTCCGATAAACTTTAGTCGAGCCTGTCCGGACTGTGGTGGCTCGGGACGAAAAGGTGAGGTGTGTTCGGAGTGCCGGGGCACAGGAGCTCTTCCCTCTACAGAGACTATCGATGTGGTGATACCTGCTGGAGTCAAAGACGGATCAAAAATTAGACTTGCAGGGAAGGGTGAACCTGGATTGAATGGTGGGCCTTCGGGTGATTTGTATATTATCACTCGTATAGCTCCTCATCCTGTCTTTAAGAGAGACGGTGATTCAATACGAGTTGAAGTGCCTGTGACGGTATCAGAAGCCATGAAGGGTTCAGAAATAAAACTAATGACCCCCACAGGGGAAGTTCAGCTTAGAATACCACAGGGAACTAAGTCCGGACAAAAACTGAGACTTAAGGGTAAGGGAGCCCCGAACCTCAAGACGAAAGTTCCAGGAGACTTGTATGTTATACTTAGAGTTCAAGTACCAATCACTAATGAGAAAGAAGCTTTGGAGGCAGCCGCAGCGCTTGAACGTTTTTACAACAAGGATGTAAGGAGCGAGATTCGTCTTTAAGGATCGTGCTTATTGGGTCTTGTACAGAATAAACCTATGATGTTTCTGGCTGAGCGAGATGGGTGACGTAATGACAGATCAATATTACCAGAGAAGACAGGTTATTGAAATATTTGAATTTGAGGAAGACTTTCTTGATGAATTGGAGTCCGAAGAACTAATCGAATGCTCCCAAATAGATCCATCTGGAGACAAGCTTTATGATTTGGATCAAGTCGAGCGATTAAGAATTATCTGCAATTTAACACGTGAATTGGAGGTTAACCTCCCGGGAGTAGAAGTAATTCTGCAGATGCGTGAAAACATGATATCTATGCGTCGGCAATTTGACCAAATACTTGCGGTTCTCATCCAGGAATTGAAAATTCGATTTCCTGGATGATTGTTTATCATTACAAATGGGTTTTCGAATCTTATCTATTATGAGAAGAATTCTATTTTTTCAAATCGTTTTATTTTCAATTGTTTATGGTGTCGCTGTAAATCAATCGTACTGTTCACAGAAAACACCTGAAATAATCAAGAAACTAAACTCTCTGGCAGATCCCCAACAAAGGCTTGAGCTTATTGACGAGGCATTGCAGGACGATTCTACCAAGGGGAACATTCAGTCTCAATTATTCTTACAACGTGGAATAATTTACAAAGATCAGGGTGACTATTTCAAGGCGATAGAGGATTTTGACGCTGCGCTTAGTATTTCAAAAAGGAACTATTCTGCCCTAATCGAAAAGGCCGAATGCCTCATAATGGTAGACCAGTTGGACCAGGCCAGTCTGGCCCTGGATTCTTATCTACTTAGCATGCCAGGTGTGGCGCGCGCATACGTCCTGAAAGGATTGATTTTTGAAAAAGAAGGTTCATTGATTAAGGCTGAAGACGAATTCACTCGGGCGCTCAATTTTGACCCCCAATCAGCATTGGCGTTGGAACGCCGAGCTCGCCTTTATGTCAGAGAAGGTAAACCACGTAAAGCTCTGGATGATTTAAGCGCATGGAATAGAATCAATCCTAACAACCCCGAACTGTTTGTATTTAGAGCAGAAGTTCATGTGAAATTAGGGGATTTTGACGCTGCGCTTTCTGATTACGCCCGTGCTGGAATGTTAAGACCTGATGACACAATTCGCAAGCAGCGAATATTATTGCTGTTAAAGACCAGTAAACCCGAAATTGCTTTGGTCGAGTCCAAGAAAATCATTGCCGAAAAGCCTGATGATGTCAGCGCTCTTGTGTTGGCTGCAAGGTGTTTCATCCAGCTTGATGAATTCAGACTCGCGGAAACAAACCTGAAAAAAGCCTTAAAAATTAATCCAAGAAATCCCGAGAGTTATCTTTATTTCGGCGTATTAAAAAACTGTCTTGGTAAACACGATGAGGCTCTAGAATATCTAAATCAGTCGATTGAATTGGAACCCAAGTTAGTAGAGGCTTACAAAGAAAGGGCTAGAATTTTCATGGAGCTTGGTGACCAATTGCGTGCAGGTATAGATTTGACATCTGCTGCTACGATAGATCCCTCTGATGGAGAGATCTTTGCGATGAGAGGGATGACTTATTACAACAGATTGCTTTACGACGCAACCATTCAGGATTTTTCTCAGGTTATTGAAGGTTTTCCGTACGATTCAAAAACACTGTACAATCGGGCTGTTTGCTATCTCAAGAAAGATGATCTTCAACTAGCGTTGAGTGATTTAAATCACGTTATTAGAATTAGACCGGATTCAGGAAGAGCTTTCAGCCTTCGAGGCATTACTCTAAGTTTAATTGGTAAAATAGAAGAAGCTATTTCGGATTTCGACAAATCGATAGCTCTGAGTCCAAAAGATCCATCGGTCTGGAACAATCGAGGCTTTTTCAGATATCGCATTGGCAATCTTGAGGGAGCAATCAGCGATTTTAATGAAGCTACAAAATTAGACCCTAAATTCAACCTTGCATTGACCAATTTAAATCTTGCAAGCGAAAGGCTTTTTTCGAATATTGACATCAAGTCAGTTGTCCAAGAAGCTCAGCGAGCTAATTTAAAATGAAATGCTGAAATTTAAGAAATGAGATATAGAGCAATTCTTGCGGATCTTGATGGTACCATTAATCGTGGATCAATTTTGCTCCCGGGTGTCCATGAAATCTACAGTAAGCTTAGCCAATTAGGTGTGAAATGGTATTTTCTGTCTAACAACGCTACTTTACTGGCAGATGGTCTATGTGAAAAAATAAGGAAGTGGGGTCTTTCAGTTGATCCATGGCAGGTGGTCAACTCAGCCTCTGTTCTGATTAGAGAGATAGAGACTGTTCACGGTGCAATTCGTCTTATGGTTATAGGTGAAAAGTGTTTATCGCATGGATGTTCAAGGGCTGGAGCGATCTTGACTGAGGATCCAAAACAGACCGAAGCGGTTGTAGTTGCCTTGGACAGGGATTTTTCCTATGCAAAGATGAGAAGAGCTCATAAGGCAATTCAGGCAGGCGCCAAATTTTGGGCTACGAACCTAGATGTTACATTTCCAGATGAAGAAAATTTCAGTCCTGGAGCGGGAAGTGTGGTAGCGGCTATAGCTACAGCAGCAGGTGTTCAGCCGGAGCGGATTTTTGGCAAACCATTCCCTGATATGGCCGAAATGGCGCTAGCGCAGAGCAGCCTCGAACGATTTGAATGCCTTTTGATTGGTGACCGACTTGATACAGATATGCTTTGCGCAAAGAATGCCAATATGGATTTTGCCTTAGTCCTGTCAGGAGCTACAACTAGGGAAATGCTTTTGGAGAGTTCGCCCAAACCTAAGTATGTATTTAGTGGCGTAAGTGATTTGCTACAACTCTACA
>JBFXII010000289.1:0-4709 GCA_050176095.1 Desulfomonilaceae bacterium | reverse complement strand
CCTGGATAAAGATGAATTAGAAGAACTCTCCAAAAGGGTTCACACTGATTTAGTTATAAAACCGACAAAATCTTTGGATTCAGATGCAAAGTTTCAAAACGCATGGGAAATCTTATCCCGAGGGGAGCAAAACACGGTTATTCCTGAGTCAGACGACTACATAGCCGGTTTTGCATTGATTAAAGATGTTCAGGGTGTTCCTTCTTTACTGCTTAAAGTCCTCATGCCTCGTGACATTTCTCGTCATGGCGCATGGGCCACTAACTATCTTCTAATTTCCCTGACACTTGTGACAGCCATTTTTGGTGTGGTAATACTGGTTGTTATTGAAAGAATGGTTCTTTCGCGCCTTCTGGAGCTTGAATCAGAACTACGAACAATAGGTAAATCGAAACGGACCGATCTCAGAGTTTCAGTTTCCGGATCCGATGAGATCACAAAGCTTGCAACCTCTATTAACCGGGCGCTTCAATCCGTCGAAAAAAGCTCTGAAGAGATCAGAAACAACAGTGAAACTATTAAAGCCTTGCTCAATGCCTCCTTGGACCTAGCAATCCTTGTTGATCGAAAGGGCCGTTTTCTTGCCATGAATGAGGCTACCGCCAAAGCGCTCAATTCTGAAATTGATTCTTTGATCGGACGAGATCCGCTGGAATTCTTCGAAAAAGAGGTCTCGGATCTGAGGCGACAGAAATTCGCAGAGGCCTTAACTACTCTTAAGCAGGTAACATTTGAAGATTGTAATAATGGCCGATCTTTCCATCACACCTTTAATCCCGTCATAGGTTCCAACGGTCAGGTAGATAAGGTGGCCATTTTCATTAGAGACATCACCGAAGAAAAGAAAACCCAGCAGCTACTGATTGAGGGAACACGTTTGAAGGCTATTGGGGAAATGGCTTCCGGTGTCGCACACAATTTCAACAATGTCTTATATTTATTGATTGGAACGGCTCAAGCCGGTGAATTACTTCTGGAACAGGGTCGTATTGCCGAATCAATGGAAAGCTTCAGAAAAATAGCGGATGCCGCCAATTTAGGGGCCCAGACCGTAAAGCGCCTTCAGGATTTCGCTCGAACTCAAGTTTCAACAAAAAGCGCTCCACCGAAGATTTTCGATTTAAGTAAAACAGTCGAGAGCGCCCTGGAAATGACTTCTCCAGTTTGGAAAACCAACCCTCTCAAAGAGGGCGTCGAAATAAGGATTGAGAAAATATTTGAACCGGACTGTTTTATATTGGGGCACGAAAACGAAATATTTGAAGTAGTTATTAATTTCATCAAAAATGCAGTTGAAGCGATGCCACAAGGCGGTGAGATAACAATCAAGACCAACAGTGATGATTCGAATGTATATTTTGAAATTACCGATACAGGAGTAGGGATTGACGAAAAAGATCTTGAAAAGATCTTTACCCCCTTCTGGTCAACCAAGGGTTTCAAGGGGACCGGTATAGGCCTGGCCAGCAGTCTAGGTATAGTGCGTGGCCACAATGGTCAAATTAATGTAAAGAGCCAAAAAGGAGCATGGACTACCTTTAGCTTTGTAATCCCTAAAGCCAAATAAAAATTTCAAATAATTACTGACAGTTTACGCATGTGACGGGTTTCTGACCCGTCAGTCCCTGAATCAGATTCCTCACCGCCAAGTCCGCCATCGCTATTCTTGTTTCGATAGTAGCAGTGCCGATATGTGGGAGCAGCACCACATTCCTGAGTTCAGTAAGGCCCGGGGTCAATTCGGGCTCATTCTGGTAAACATCTAATCCGGCTCCCTTGATCACTCCGTCACGAAGCGCTTCAACCAATGCGGACTCATCCAGGACAGGGCCTCTGGCGACGTTTATCAAAAAAGCGGATGGTTTCATCATGTAGAGCTGTTCTTTTCCAATAAGTCCTCGCGTCTCTTCGTTCAGATCAACATGCAATGACACGTAATCCGACTGCTTCAGAAGTGTGGGAAGCTCGACATAAGTAGCGTTAAGCTCAAGTTCCTCAGCTTCCGTTAGCCGACGGAGCTTGAAATATAAAACGGGCATGTTAAAGCCTTTTGCTCGTCTGGCGACTGCTTTACCAATCGCCCCCATACCCACTATGCCCAGGATTTTTCCCGACACCTCAGTGCCTAGAAAGCCAAATGGAGTCCATGAGCTGAATTCGCCGGCTCTGACAATTCGATCAGCCTCGACGATTCTCCTCGCGCAAGCCATCATCAACGAGAAGGTGAGGTCAGCGGTAGCATTTGTAACAACGTCAGGTGTATTGGATACTTTTATTCCTCGTGCCGTCGCAGCTCGCACGTCTATGTTGTCGTAACCGACTCCACAGTTGGCGATCATCTTGAGATTTCGGGCCTTGGCCAAAACTTCCTCGTCAATCCTGTCACTGATCATGCACAGAAGCCCATCCTTGTCAAAAATCTTGGACAACAGCTCAAAACGCGGCATGGGTTGATTGGTGCGATTTATCATGACCTTGTAATTATCCTGTAAAGGTCTGAGACATTCTTCCGGAAGATTTGCTGTTACCAGGATTTTCATGGTCTACCTCACGCTCGAATCGAGTGTACTATTATCATTATACTAGACCTGCAATATATTAGTCCATCACATCCAGGTCGGTAAATTCGTCGAGATTGATGATGACGGTTCGATTGAACATTTCGACGGATATGGCAATTTGTCCTTTCTTGGAATGTCTTGACACCACTCCCTCCAATCCTTTGAATGGGCCGTTCCGAACAATAACCTTTTTCCCTTTCGCCAGTCCGGATCTCACGAAAAGGTCCCGTCCCACCTCAAGAGCAATAGCGACGGACTGCAGCTCTCTGACAAACTGCTCCTGGTTGGGAACCTCGATTATCCTCACAAAATCATGGGACGCGAACAATTCATTGTGTCGGTCCTTATGTAATGCAAAACAGATATAGCCCCTGAAAAGCGGGCGGCTCATTATCTTTTCACGAGGTGGATAACCACATTTCTTTTTCTGTTCATAGATGGGCAGATAGTAGCTTATGCCTTTGTGCATAAGATAATTTGCCACTCTCCATTCTCGATTCGGCTTAACATGAAGCGCCCACCACATACCCAGATCATCAGTGAGCGGCCTGTTCTCAGGAAACCTGCAGGGAACATGTTCAATACTTGTCATAAATCCTTCCGCAAGTTATAATATCGTCCGTTTCCTGCAATTCATGATATCTCTTGAATTGTGCGCCGGGCAGCGACTGAATTTACATATGGCTACACGAATTGTCAAACTAAGGTTAATCATGAGATCTTGAATTTTGACAACTGAATCATATAATGATAACATATTATAGTTAATATATCTTGCTTCAAAGTCAAGCCCCAATAATGAGAATATCTAATAGTTATGGGTAGTTAAGCCTGAAGCTATGGGGCGGAGCTTTGAGCGATACCCTTAATATGACAAAACCATTTCCGGATCTAAATCTCCTACCAGGCATTTTCAGGCAATATCCGGGTATTAAAGCGGTATATCTGTTTGGATCCGCAGCTTTAGGATCTACGAGACCGGATAGTGACCTGGATATTGGAATTGTGCCCGCAGATGGCGCCATTCACAACAGCAAACTGGATATCCTGACCGATCTGGCGAGCATAGGTTTCTGCAATGTTGATTTGGTTTTCCTTGATGTTCAGGACATAGTTCTGCGTTTTGAAATAGTAAAACATAACAATGTGATATATCAGACCGATGACTTTGACCCCGGAGAATTCTTTTCTCTCACGCTGCGGCAGTACTTCGATTTTCTGCCTTATCTCAAGGTCCAGCGGGAGGCCCTTAAAAAGCGGATTCTAGATGGTCAATCCTGAACTGATAAGAAAGAGGCTGAATCGGCTGGATGAATCTATGACCACGGTAGGAGGATCATGTCTCTGTCCTAGGCGGCAGAACTTTTTCGTATCAGCTTCCAAAAAATCTAACATAAGTCCAACCTAATTCTAACTGTTCAGTGTTTTACATATCCCAAATGGCATAAAGTAGATAGACGAAATCGTATCAGGGGGTAGAAAATATCTCGTGTGCAGGACGCCAATCACACTTTTTGTGAAAAATAAAATGCGCCAATTTGTACAACAAACTTTCGTAGCTCAAATAACAAATATTATTATTTTTAGCGGTAATCAGTGGCTTCTCTGAAGCTTAACATATTGGCCAACTATGCTGGATCATTCTGCCGTGTGGTTATAGGCCTAGTATTTGTTCCATTATATGTCAAATTTCTGGGCGTAGAATCGTACGGATTAATAGGCTTTTATGCGACTTTGGAGTCCCTATTTCTCATCCTGGACATGGGA
Source organism: Desulfomonilaceae bacterium (assembly GCA_050176095.1). Taxonomy (GTDB): domain Bacteria; phylum Desulfobacterota; class Desulfomonilia; order Desulfomonilales; family Desulfomonilaceae; genus CAITZA01. The sequence continues at coordinate 381 of JBFXII010000289.1, read as the reverse complement.
TTGGGGGCCACGATCAACAGGGAGTTGGCTCGCCGTTCATCGCTCCAAGGTCAAGAGCAGTCTTGCCGGGACATGTTAAGAACTTTAGAGACAATATACTGGATCATGGCTATTGTGATAGCGGTCTCATTGATTGCAATGGCACCTTTGATGGCCAGTTATTGGATTAAACCTCAACATTTGTCAGAAAAGGATGTTCAGGATGCGATAGTCCTGATGGGGATAGTGACATTTTCCCGATGGCCTTTGGGCGTTTATCAAGGAGGACTTAATGGTCTTCAAAAACAGGTTCTCTTAAACATACTCAACTCAGTGTTTGCTTTGTCCAAGGGCGTTTTAGCTGTTCTAGTTTTATGGTTGGTCCAGCCTACTATTTTTTGG
>JBFXII010000288.1:0-4722 GCA_050176095.1 Desulfomonilaceae bacterium | reverse complement strand
CCTTTCAAGCGCCTGTAGCGATGGGGCAGGCCATGTCTCAGGGGCTGGCCTCGAATGTCAGATCGTCACAATCCGGTGGGGCCATGGATTCACCCAGGTCCCCTGCACCTTCCCAGCTCAGGGCCTCAACCCCCAAGCCGGATGCCAACAAACCGCTCAGCGGTTTCAGTTCGGATATCGATCAGTCTTTTCCTCGTAATATCAAACCCGTGGTGATGCGGGAACCTAAATACCGGTCAAATGACCCCTTACTAAAAGTCGACCTCAATCAGGCCGTCCAACTGGCAATACTGCGTAACCTCAGGATGGCCGACTCCAGATTGGCCGTTCAGGAAAAAGAATACATCAGGAGGGAAGCCTTCTCGGATTTCTTCCCGACGATTGATTTGGGTTTCCGGGCGGCATTTGATAGGTATCAGAACTCAGGTTTCTCCACCGCTCTGAACAACACGCACCCGGGCAAGTACATTCCTAGGGCTGTTCAGCTCGAACAATCAGTAGCCTATCTGAAACAAAACGACCCCGATTCCACTTCCAATCCGCGCCCTTACAGAGATCGAACCTACCGCATCGATCCCTACCGTCAATTCTCATCGAGCATAACCCTTACCCAGCCTATCTTCAGTGGCGGCAAGCTAATAAATGAATACAAATACGCCCGCCTGGGTGTTGACTATACGGCGATTCAGGCTGAAGTCAATCGCCAGAACCTGATACTGGATGTCAACGACGCATATTACAGCCTCATGCTGGCCATGAAGTTGTTGCAGGTGGCCAATGAATCGGTCAGGGCCCTGGAAGCCCTGCGAAACCAGACCATGGAGTTTTACAAGGCCGGAGTGGTCCCCAAGGTGGACGTGCTCTCAACGGAAGGCCAGTTAGCCCAGGCTAGGATTCAGAGGACTCAGGCCCTCACGGATATCCAAAAACAGACTGCGCAGTTGAACTATCTTTTACGTAACCCGCAGGAGACCCCCACAAAGATAGTGGAAGACCTTTCCTATCAGCCCAGTGATTATGACATTCCCGCAATATATGCCATAGCGGCGGCAAACAGGCTTGAAATCCGTCAGGCCAACATATCCGTGGACCAGGCCCTGGCTCTTATTAAGGTGGCAAAGGGTGACCTGTTGCCAAACATAAGCGCCAAGGCAACTGGTACAAGACTGAACGATGACTGGAACACCCTGGATCCTGAAGGCACAAACTCATGGCAGCTTCAGGGAGTGTTGACGTGGACATTCGATTTCTTCAGAAAACGCATGAGCGTCCAGGAAAGACGAGTCAGCGAGGCCAGATCTTTTGTGGCAAGGGAACAGCTCGTTGAACAGATCATGAACGATGTAAAGCAGGCGTATATGGACATGAAAAGGTCGGAGAGCGACATATTCGACAACCGCAAGGCGGTGGAGTTCAGGCGGGAAAATTTCCGGATAAACCAGGAACGTTACAAGGAACAGGTTGCCACTTATGTTGAGGTGCTGGACGCTCAGAGACAGTTGTCACTTTCAGAAGGGGATTATTACACTTCCCTGATCGGCTATAAACTCAACAGGGCTACGCTTGAGCGTCAGATGGGAATTCTGAGATAAAATGAATATTATGAAACGACAGATAGTCAAACATTTCACGATAAGCCTGGCAGCCTTAGTTTGCCTGCTGGCGCTGACTTGCGACGCTTTTGCTCAGGCATCCGCAAAAGTGGCGTCCGCTACTCCTGTCAACAAGACTACCGGACGTAGTTCAAGCGTCAGCATTCGTGAGAACGAATTAAATCTTTACAAGGCCAATCTGGAGAGACAACTCAGGGTGGCTCAAAGGTGTGTCGAAACTGCAAGACTGCCCGTATTGCTCAGAGATCCTCAGGGAAATGTGAATCAGGTTCCCAAGATTGATATAGTGTTTTGTTCCGGAAAGGTTCGAGTCTTATCAAGGGAATTGGCCGCAGTTAACAGGCAACTTGCAGATCTGTCCAAAGACGGTCAGCTTGCGGCGAACTATATATCCAGGAAAGCAGCGGAGGCTGCTTATGCCAGAAGGCTAGGCATAACGGAAGCTTCTCAGGAGTAAACGTAAAGAACGTATCTCAGAAGAGAAAATACGAGATATCCATCCTGCCGATCAGTTCAAACGCCAAACAGCAAATTGGAAAAAGGTTGTAGCTGCGTAGCTGTTGGATAGCTACGAGTTAAAAAAAGAACAACCCACAGGGACATGAGCCCACTTATGTGAGCTGATTCATGTCCTGCGGGTCCAAGATCAATTGTTGGGGTACTATGATTAAACGCAACCTGTGGGTTTGGGAAGACCTGCAACCTTACAGGCTCCTTTGGCTGGTCCGGATGGAAACAGCTCGTAGATTTTTTTCAGCTTGAAGCCGGTATCCTTACAGACTTTACGGATCATAGGAGCAATGTTGAACTCAAGATAATAATTTCTGAGATAATGAACCACTTTCCAGTGTTCGTCCGTCATGTCCTGAATACCTTCTGTCTTGGCAAACAAGGCCGCGACTTCCTCATTCCACAGTTCCGGATCCTGGAGGAAACCGTCCTCATCAACATCAAAAGTTCTACCATCGATTTCCAGCGTAGGCATTAAAGCGCCCTCCTTTATTCAAGTTAGCCGATTCACAGACCGGGCAAAATATCTTATCTCAACTATGTTATCATCACATTGCCTTAATGACAAGGCTCAATTTTCATTATTCAGTTGAATTTACGCAAACTTCTACAACACCTCGAAACTAAAAGCAACTCAAATTGAACATAAAAAAAGAAAACCTACGGGAGCCTGTTGTTAATTTAACGCAGTGGCTCCTCGATTTTTGACAGTATTCCCTTATTAATCTAAGAAGTTAAGTATTATTTAATAAATTTAACTGGATCCGGCCTTTTTTATCTTGGCTTCCATATCCTGTATGTATTTCTGGATAATTTTTCGAGGGGCCGGTCTTTTTTCCCTATTAAGAGCTTCCTTGTATGCTCCAAGCGCGGAGGCGTAATCCTTTTTTATTTCATAGACAAGTCCCATGAGGCCGTACGCGTCCGGGTAGTCCGGATTGAGCTGAACTGCCTTTTTCAGGTCGTTAATGCTCTTGTCGTACTCACCCATCTTGGAATATGCTATGGCTCTATTATGGTAGGCCACAAAGAAATTAGGGTTATCCGCCAACGATTTCGTGAAAAGTTCTATGGCGCGGTCCCATTTCTCAACTCTCAGAGCAAACTCACCCTGTTCATAGTAATCCAGATAGTCTTCAGCAAAAACCCCTGAAGAAGATAACGCGCATATCAAAAAGGCGCAAATCACAATAGATTTTTTAGGTATTAACCTTACTCTCATCGAGTTTTCCAAAATTCGCCCCATCAGCCTCGGTATGTTATCATAAAATTATCTTTTGAAAAGTATTCTTTTGGGAGATTATAATTTCGGTTTCTTTAGAGTTGGTGATAGGGGCTGGTCGATGGACATAGTTTAGTGAAGGTGATAAGCGAAAAAAACCTGTGACATCGTTGATGACGCATATTCGTGCGGATAAGCTATTCAGGTGGCAAAAATGACACTGTCTTTTGACAAGAATTCGATCCCGGGTTATTTGGGGTCGGGTCGATTTTCATCTGTTGCGGGAGTTATGGATCAGGCCCCACCGTGGCTGCTCCAGAAACTGATTCCTTTACTGTCTGGTCGAGTAATGATCGACGCTGAATCGGTGAATCTGATTCGTGAACTATCGAAACAGGGTCCGGTAGTTTATGCGATCAAATTCCCGAGTTCATATGATCTTCAATTTCTGAGGATGAAATTCAATGAACTTGGGTTACCGATTCCGTGGGCCTTGTTGGGGGCCGCGGATAACTACGCCGGCGGTTCCGTGCTGAAGTGGCTCAGCATTTGGAAAGACAAGGTCAAGAAAGTTTTTTCCAAAGGAAAGACCTCTGATCCTTTGAACGCGGGCATTGTTTTGGAAATATTTGAGCATGATGGGGCGTGCGCTTTTTATTTGGTTGATGAATCGACATCACGCGATAGGTATCTGAACCCAGAAAAGGACCCTATAACTCTTTTATTGGAAGTTCAGGGTAAGATCGCGACGCCAATATCCATAGTTCCTTTATTCATCCTTTATGACAGGCGGCATAAGCGTCAGATAAGACCTTTCTGGGAGACATTGCTAGGTGATTCTGATCGTCCGGGACCAATTAGCCGAATACTTATAGCCATTCGTAAATGGACTGTCCCCGAATTGATGGTGGGAGAGCCGGTAAATTTGATCGGTGAATTTGAAGAATTCGGTTCAGATGTGGAGTGGGATGACCTTCCTTTCACCTTGCGGACCAAATTGATAGACAGAATCAATTCGCGTATCAGGATAAACCGGGGGGCAGAAAAACTTTCCCGCACCGAAATTAAGGAACTTGTGCTGCAAGACAAGAAAGTTCAGGAAGCGGTGTCAGTTGAGGCCGCAAAGAAGAATGAGCGTAAAGAAAAGGTCCGCAAAAAAGCCGAGGCCTATGTCGATGAAATTGCCGCTGATCAGCGCATCCAGATGTATCATTTCCTGTATTATGTTTTGCAACTTCTCTTCAAGACACTTTTTGACAGAGTTGATTACCATGAATCGGATTTCGCCAAGCTAAAGAAATACAATGAGAAAGGATCATTGATTTTTGTTTCCAGCCACAAAAGTCATTTTGATTATTTGTTCCTGGGTTTTCTGTC